>JBAZWR010000148.1:0-6597 GCA_041660325.1 Thermodesulfovibrionales bacterium
TTTAACATAACCGTTACGCACAATTTTATTCGGTAATAGCCCTGTTCAGCATGTCGCAGCTTAAAATCAACCAGTCATCATCCCCCCGGGTTTTTGCAATTCGAGTTCAGAATTCATCCAACTTTTTCAGCAAAGCAGTGTCAAAGCGTTGTCAAAGCGTTGCTTGCACGGGCATCTTGTTTGTGCTATATTAAAGCCATGAAACCGGATATCAAAAAAGCAAGAAAGCACTTTGAAATTCTCTGTGAGCTTGCGTCCAAAGGTAAGCAGCCTCTTGCCGGCATGAACAAGGAACAGGCAATAAAGGCGATCCGTAAGACGAGAAAAGAGCTTTGGGACAAGAAGATTGCATGACGCCGATGAATACAGCCTATGCCTACTGTCCTGAAAATAGGGGCGTACAGGTTTCATTTTTATTCCGATGAACTCAAAGAGCCGCCTCATATACATGTGGAATCTCCTGAAGGGGAATGCAAGTTCTGGCTTGATCCTGTCCGGCTTGCGAGAAATAAAGGGATTGCGTCGCATACCCTGCGGGAGATCGAGAAGCTTGTTTATGAACATCAGCTGTTGCTGAAGGAGAAATATCGTGAGTACCACAACCGCTGAAAAAGACCTTACTGTTGAACCTGCCGCCCTTCGGGTTTGGGCAGAGAAAAGGATGATTTTTATCGAACTTACTGATGGCCGTATCATCGGCTTTCCGGCAGATCGGTTCAGAATCCTCAAAAACGCGACTGAAAAACAGCTAAAGGAAGTTACAGTTCGACTGAACGGATATGCATTGCGGTGGGAATCGCTGGATGAGGACATCACAGTTCCGGGGATCGTCGCCGGCAATTTTCAGTTGCCATAAATTATCATCCATCTAAAGATAACCCCGCTTTTTCAGCAAAGCCTTATCGCGTTCTATTAACTTCAATCCTATCACTGAAAACACATCTGCTATCACAAAAGCTCGTATAAAATCAGAATTTCAAAAGCATGATGAATGTCCCTCCCTTATTATTTTTCATTATTGCTGAATGATGATTTATTCATTGTTCTACTCTTGCTCTTTATGACCATTTTTACATATTATATCTTTGATTTTGACGAGGATGCATAATTGTCAAAACAGGGGAGAAATGCTTTAACGGTAAAATGGGGAATAAACCAACGCCTTTAGGAATCAACCCTTCTTATTTTCATAGCCTCTTTAGGCCTTCCTTTTGTGTATTACGACTATATATGGTTCACAAAGGTATTGAATCTGCTCCGCCTGGTGCATTTGAACAAGTCCTTTTTAATCTTGGGAAGATACATGAGAAGAGCCATCTTTCCACTTTTCCCGAATTTTCCGATTTGACCAACAAACCTTACGAAAAGACCCTTGAAGAAATCCGGAAAGACAGCCCCGTTATATATCAGGGCGAACTCAAACATCTGATTCAAATAGACGGTCATCTTATCGAGATCGTCGGTATCCCGGACTTGATTATCAAAGAGGGTGCTAATCATATTATTAGAGATTGCAAGATAGCCCGCCATGTAACTGAAGATAAACACCCTGAAATACCGAGACAATTACAGATATACGGTTGGCTTTTTGAAAAATTCATCGGTAAGCGCCCATTGAGGCTTGAGGTGTTTAAAGGTGACGGCAATATCGAACCGATTGATTATATGGGTGAAGCTACTGTCCATTCATACATGCAAGAATTATTGGAAGTTATCGCGTTGCCGGAAGAACCTTATTCTCCTGTAGGATGGACTAAATGCGGAGGTTGCGGTTATAACGATTTATGCATGAAACGAGCTAATGAATTACAATCAGTCGCTCTCCTTACCGATGTTGATCAGGGGCTCGCAGTGCGGTTGAAAGAATTGGGAGTTCTGACAATCAAGGACCTTGCAGCAAAATACGACGAAACCAGCCTGTCAGAATTAAAGAAACCCCATGGTGCCAAAGAACAGAGGGTCGGGAAAAGAGCTAAGGGGATACTTCTGCAGGCGAAAGCTATGCTTGAAAATAAAGAGATTGTTGTCCGAAAGCCAGCCATTCCGCCTTCAAAGAATTACGTGATGTTCGATCTTGAAGGACTGCCACCCCAGTTGGATGAGTTGGATAAAATCTATCTTTGGGGGATGCAGGTCTTAGGAGAAAAACCAAGCGGATTTGTTTACTCACTTGCTGAAATGGGAACTGATGGAGACGGAAAAGGCTGGGACAATTTTCTGAAGATTGCAGAACAAATATTTGCAGATTATGGTGATATTCCGTTTGTACACTGGGCAAATTATGAGAAAACAAAAATAAACACATACATAAAACGTTATGGTGATATCGATGGAATTGCCGAAAGAGTGCTCGCCAATCTTGTTGATCTGCTACCAATAACAAAAGATGCAGTCATATTGCCCCGACCAAGCTATAGCCTGAAAGTCGTCGAGCAACACGTCGGCTTTAAGAGGACTCAGGAAGAATATGGCGGCGACTGGTCGATTGCGAAGTATATTGAAGCAGTTGAAACAGAAGACGAAAAGGAAAGACAGTCTATTATGGATGAAATCATTAAATATAATGAGGAGGATCTTCAGGCGACCTGGGCGGTCTTTGAATGGCTCAAGGGGCTTAGGTAGATATATGGTATTACCACCGAATTATATACTCAATAAAGCTTTTTTTGCTGCTATGGTGAGGAATTTGTGAGTAAAGTACTTGTTAATCCAGAGATCATTATCTGGGCGCGCAAGCGTAACGGCTTTACTGTTGATGCCCTAGCGAAGAGAATGAATCTGGAGCCACGTGAGATAACCATGTGGGAAACCGGAGATAAGATACCCTCATATATAGTCCTTGAAAAACTTGCCTATAAATACTTTAAAATTCCGCTTGCACTATTTTTTTTCACGAAACCGCCTGATATTGAAGACCCTCGAAATAATTTCCGAAGACTTCCTGATTACGAGCTTAAGAAATTTTCTTACGATACACTTCAAAAGCTTCGTCTGGGGCAGGCGTATCAGGAATCTTTGGCTGCTCTTGTTCCCAAGGGAGTATTCAAGTATAAAATCTTCCACGAATTAGAGCTGAAAGGGTTGTCAGCAGTGCAACTCGCTAAAAAGGCACGAGATTACCTTGGCGTATCAGTTCAAAGGCAGTTTGCTTTTAAGGGGGTTGAAGAAGCGTTCAAGTATTGGCGGTATGCCATTGAGCAGGTTGGAATTTTTACCTTCAAGGATGCCTTCAAAGATAAATTCATATCGGGCTTCTGTCTCCTTCATGCTGAGTGGCCAATTATCTTCATAAATAATTCAAATGCTTTTTCGAGGCAAATTTTTACTCTTGTGCATGAGTTGGGCCATATCTTGTTTGGAGTTCATGGTGTTTCCGATGTGGATGAAACGTATTTTCGATATCTTAACTCCCATGACAAAATGCTTGAAATTAGGTGTAATGAGTTTGCCGCCGAGATGCTTGTCCCCGCAGATACATTTCTTGGTGATATTGTGCTGTTTGAGAAGGAGGGCTTCGGTATCATTCCGGAATTGGCAAAGAAGTATTCAGTCAGCAGAGAAGTCATTCTTCGGAGGCTTTTGGAGCAACGCGCCATAAGCGCAGAAGACTATGAGGCACTATCTGCTAAATGGAACAAAGACTATTTGCGAACGAGCGGCGGTAGGAAAGGTGGTAACTATTATCTGACCAGATTAGCTTACTTGGGAGAAGGTTTTACTCGACTTGCATTTGACAACCATGCGGCTGGGCGTCTATCGCCAGTGGATTTGGCAAATCACCTAAATGTTAAGGCTCGCAGCCTTAAAAAATTGAGTGCATTCATTAGGGCTTAAGAATGTATGTCATTGACACAAATGTTTTTATACAATTAGGCCTTTATTATCCTTCGCAATTCCCTACTATTTGGGATAGAATCAATAAGCTTGCAGATAATGGCGCCCTTCTTTCCGTGAGAGAAGTCAGGAATGAACTTGAGTTAGGTAACGCATCTGCCTATATAGCAGAATGGGTAAAGACAAATCGCCATATATTTAAAACTCCAAATGAAGAAGAGCTGAGCATTGTTAAAGATATCTTGAGCGACCATAGATTCCGTGGTTTGATAAGGAGAGCAAGTATTTTGAAAGGCCTTCCGGTTGCTGATCCTTTTATTATTGCAGCTGCTAAGGTGCATAATGGTATAGTCGTAACGCAAGAGAATTACAAACCCGACGCGGCACGGATTCCAACTGTGTGCGAGGTGCTTAGAGTTAGATGTATCAATTTAGAACAATTCTTAAAACGAGAAAAACTCCAATATTAAACTATAAATTTTAAAGCAGATACAACTTATCACCTATATTATGCAGACTATTTATCATAGAAAGAGATATGAAAAGATTTAGAGGTACCTTGTAATGCATCAACTACCGCCCATAGATGACGACAAACAATTCGAGAAACTTATCCGCGACATTTGTCGATATGTCTTTAAAGAACCCACTTTTGAACTCTATGGAAAGAGAGGAGAAAAACAAGACGGTATCGACGGATGGCATGTCATAGACTCTAAGATTGTTGCTTTTCAATGTAAAAAGAAAGATCAGACAGCATACCGCGATGATAAGCTGTTTGATATCATCAAGACCGAAATGAGAACCGAGGCTCTCAAGGCCAAGGAATTTTTTAGGGACAAACAGCCAGTTACAAAATACATATTCGCAGCCACCTATAAAAACACAAAACACTTACAGAATTGTGCCGCCGCATTAACTATCGAAACAGGTATGCCAGTTGAATATTGGGGTTGGCAGACCATCGAAGAGCAAGTTCAAGAATACCACAACATACTGGAAAAATATTTCGTTCAATTCCTCATCGATCTCGGTCATTCAACAAGTAAATACGTACGCCATATTACGAAAGAAGAGATCAGAAAAGCTAAAATTGCTGAAAGTCATGAGCTTCTCGACCTTACCATTAATTTCTATAAGATTAACGATAACGACGAGGTAGTTTTTAAAGTCGTCTGCAACGATGTCGATATCCCTAACAGCAAAATATTGGCTGCGGCAAAGAAGGCAATCGATAATTGCAGTAACTCCGCCTTATGGTTAGTCGGAGACGGCGGCACTGGTAAAACAACTCTTCTTATGAGATTGGCTGTTGAATATGCATTAAGGGGGGAAGAAGTATTCCACATCAACTTCGAGAACGCCGCCTTCAGGAGCGAACGGATACCGGAAATGCTTTCGTTTCTTAAATTTAGAGTAGGCAGCAGAAAAACGCATATCTTTGTCGACAATCCCGACTTCGATCATATTGCGCTCGAAAACTTCCTTCGTGATATTGTCAACTACGGTTTTAGTTTTGTCATAGTATTCGTGGAGCGAGGGATTCGACTGGAACAGATCAAAACAGACCATCTCCAGTACCTGGTCTATGGCCAGGATAAAACTGAGCCTATCAAAATCAACATCGACCGAGAGATTAGAACAAAGGTTTACAAGAAATTCTATGAGCTTCTCGGAACCGAAAACGAAGAAGTCTGGAGGATTATAGAATCATATGGCATAAATACTCATCTAGCTTTTGTAAACGCTACATATAGGATTTTATACGCATTAAATCAAAATCGATATATCGATTACACCTTCGACTGGGTCGAATTTGAGAAAATGGCTAAGAACCGTTTCCCGTCCCTGAAGGATGCCTATAAATATATCGCCCTTTTTTACCTATTCGGCATAAAGACGCCCTTCTCCCTCTTATCAAGAATCTTTTCGCCACCTGAAGACGAGGCTAAGTTGTTGCTGTCTTTGCATGGCATGAAAGAAAGCGAACCTGTTATTGTTGACCGCCGTGAGCCTTTGTCATTCAATTATACATACTCACTACGGGCTAAGCACGAAGTGATTTCAGAACTCTTCTTCGAAGAGATTCCTCTTGATAAAAATGATCTGATGGCTGAGATAATTTCCTATTGCAATCCTTTGGAATTTGAGGAGGCACGGTCGTTAATTCAACTATTCGGAAATAAAAGGAACATTCAGGCTGGATTGGTCGATTTTAATAAATTGGTTCAGTTTATGTTTTCAGACAAGCTAATTCACAAAATTGAAAAAGATTTGATTCTGCTTCAAACGATCCACTTAACAAAGTTCTGGATTCTTAGTGGGGAATCTCAAATAGACGCTGCTGTTTCTTTTCTGGAAGCTACACTAATAAAATTCCCACAGGATTTACATTATCGTACGGAATTAGCAAAGATCTATCAGCGACAGGGCAAGCTTGAGGAAGCTGAAAAAGTTCTCATGGATTTGCTTGATATCGACCAACACAATTTACAGGCTCGCACTGAATTAGCGAAGATCTATCAGCGACAGGGGAAGCTTGAGGAAGCTGAAAAGGTTCTCATGGATTTGCTTGATATCGACCAATACAATTTACAGGCTCGCACTGAATTAGCGAAGATCTATCAGCGACAGGGGAAGCTTGAGGAAGCTGAAAAAGTTTTGAAAGAATGTTTATCTATTAGCAAAAACGATCTAAATTCCCGTACTGAATTAGCCAAGATTTTTCAGCGCCTTAACAGGCTGGTAGATGCAGAAACCGTT
>JBAZWR010000149.1:0-6555 GCA_041660325.1 Thermodesulfovibrionales bacterium
ACCACGGGATACGGGCTTTCTTCGACTCCATTTACAATGCGAACATACCCGTAATAGTTAACCTCTCTGAACCGGTTTACGATTTCCTGAAAAGACGCTTTCTCTCTTTCACGGAGCCTTACTATCTCCAGGCGGTCTTTATCGGCTCTCTGTTCATAGCCATACTCAGCCTGAATTTTCTCGAAAGGAGATTCTGGTGCAAATACCTCTGTCCATTGGGAGCGTTGTTGGGACTTCTTTCCCGATATTCATTGCTCAAGAGGGAAGTGAGCGAGGGATGTACCTCCTGCGGCATCTGTACAAGCCGCTGCCAGGGGGGTGCAATTCATGAAAATAATGATGTTTGGAATAACACGGAATGTCTTGCCTGTTTCGACTGCGACGATGTATGCCCTCAGAAAGCGGTAACCTTTGGTCTGGGGAGAAAGAAACATCCTTCCATGGATCTTGGAAGAAGGCAGGTGATGCTTTCCCTTGCCTCAGGAATGCTGACCGTGCCGCTGGTCAGGTCAACGCCTTTTTCCCGAACAGACTTTTCGAATTCCGTCTTGCTCCGGCCTCCCGGTTCACTTGAAGAAAAGGATTTTCTTGAACGGTGCGTGAAATGCGGTGAATGCATGAAGGTCTGCATTACAAACGGACTTCAGCCTACATTTCTCGAAGCAGGGCTGGAGGGTCTTTGGTCTCCGAGGCTCATCCCGAGGATAGGATACTGTGAATACCGCTGCACTCTCTGCGGACAGGTCTGTCCTACCGGTGCGATACGGAGATTGCCCCTTGAGGAGAAGATGAAAACAAGGATAGGTCTTGCCATGATTGATAAAGGAAGATGCCTTCCCTACGCACATTCGACTCCTTGCATCGTCTGTGAAGAGGTCTGCCCCACGTCTCCGAAGTCAATATGGTTCGAGGAGTGGATGGTAAAAGATAGAAGCGGTAAGGAAATAATAGTCAAACAGCCTCATATAGACCTTGACCGCTGTATCGGCTGCGGAATCTGTGAGGCAAAGTGCCCGGTCGGTAACCGGCCGGCTATATATGTCACGAATATCGGGGAATCGAGATCAAAAACAAACCAGCTGCTTCTCCTTTGATGGTACCCGTATATAATCAT
Source organism: Thermodesulfovibrionales bacterium (assembly GCA_041660325.1). Taxonomy (GTDB): domain Bacteria; phylum Nitrospirota; class Thermodesulfovibrionia; order Thermodesulfovibrionales; family SM23-35; genus DYFC01. The sequence goes on from JBAZWR010000149.1 coordinate 1,115, forward strand.
TTCCAGTTTCAGAACTTTATTATTGTTTCCTTACTCACAATTCTAAAAAGGAAGGTTTATTATGGCAAATTTATTGGAGCAATATCGTTATTTCTTAAAAGATACTATTCGCCAGACGATTGATTTCCGGCTAACAGATCAAAGGAAAGGCGTAATACCTCCTCCCGTTGAGAAGCCGTATGACGTGAATAGCAATCGGATCGATCTTGTACCAAAAGAGAATTTCCATAGCATTGATAACATAGATCTTATTTCCGCAATACAAAACCGAAGAAGCCATAGAAATTTCAGGGATGAGCCGCTCTCCCTGGAAGAATTGTCATTCTTACTATGGGCGACTCAGGGCATAAGAAAGCGGGCAGATGAAGCCACGGCGTTTCGGACCGTCCCTTCCGCCGGTTGTCGCCATGCACTTGAGACATATCTTTGCATTCTGAATATCACGGGATTAGATACGGGGATATATCGTTATTTACCGCTCGAACATCAGCTTCTCATTGTATCCCTGAATGAGAACTTACCGGAGGATATAGTAACCGCGACGTTTTATCAGTCGTTTATTGGGAAAGCCCCTGTAACGTTTATATGGACAACCATACCTTATCGGATGGAATGGCGTTATCATATTGCGGCACATAAGGTTATCGCGATCGATGCCGGACATGTATGTCAAAATCTCTATTTAGCCTGCTCGGCAATCGGCGGAGGTACATGTGCCGTCGCAGCCTATCATCAGGAATTGATGGATAAGCTTTTGGAAGTTGACGGCAATAACGAGTATGCGATTTATTTGGCGGCTGTAGGGAAGATTTAATTATTAAAATTTTTAGAAAATCCGTTCTAAAGTACCTTTAAATACATATATAATAGAATCCTCGATATAGCAAAGTATTTTTTAATTTTATCATAATATAGCGGCTTCAGATAGAAGCTCCGGCGCTATCATTGATTAAACCGGCTCATTCATTCTATATTTCCTTATGAGTGATACATGGCGGTTTATCGACTCCGGACCATGCGGCGCATCTTATAATATGGCGCTGGATGAGGCTGTTGCCGGCGCTGTCAGAGCGGACAATGCGCGTGCTACGCTGCGGTTCTATGAATGGGATATGCCTTCCGTAAGCATCGGATGTTTCCAGAAAATCAGGGACATTGATACGGAGTATTGCAGGCAATGCAACATACCTTTCGTCAGAAGGCCGACCGGAGGCCGCGCGATTCTGCATGGCGATGAGATCACATATAGTTTTTCCGTAAAAACAAACGACGGCCTTTTTTCAGGGGGCCTGCTTGACAGCTATAAAAAGATCGGCGCCGCATTCGAAAAGGCGTTTTTGAAAATCGGCTTTGCACCGGAATTGAAGCTTCTGAAAGACAACAGGCATACGGTGACTGAAGATATGAGGAAAAGCCCGCTCTGTTTTCAGTCCGTATCATACGGGGAAATATCCGTAATGAGCGGCAAGATTATCGGCTCCGCCCAGAAACGTTGGCTGGACGGGCTCCTCCAGCAGGGATCGATCCCGTTTTCACCTGACAGGGAAAAGACCGGCAGGGTATTCGGGATACAACCGTCGTCGGAGTCTAATAACAAATCGCACGGATTAAAAGACATTATGCCGGATATAAAACCGGGCGACCTGAAAGACGCCATAAGGGTTTCTTTTGAGGAGGTTTTTGACATACATTTTGTATCGGCGTCGCCTTATGATGAAGAAATAGTTCTTGCACGGAAACTTGAAGCTGAAAAGTATCTGACACATGAATGGAATTTCAAAAGATAGAAAAATGCGGGAAATCTCTCTTAACATATAATGATATAATTACAATTATGCATATTTATTTGAACGGCAGGATAGTCCCGGCAAAAGAGGCGGTCGTTTCGGTTTTTGATCACGGGTTTTTGTACGGTGACGGAATTTATGAGACCTTAAGGGTCTACGACGGCGTCGTATTCAAGCTTGACGAGCATCTGCGCAGGCTTTATCGTTCCGCGTCACTGATCGGACTTTCGGTCCCTGCCGATTTGGATTCTCTGAAAACCGCCGTTTATGAAACGCTCATGGCCAATTCGCTCGGAAACGCCTATGTGAGGATAACCATATCAAGGGGACGCGGCCCGATAGGCATTGACCCGGACTTCTGTCCCGAACCTACTACCGTAATTATCGCCCAGGAATTCAAGGAATATCCGGCAGCTTACTACAAAAACGGGCTGAGCCTCATTATTCCTGAAACGAGAAGAAATCTGAAAGAGGCAATAAACCCGCAGATAAAATCCCTGAACTTTCTTAACAATATCCTCGCAAAGATTGAAGCAAAAAAGAAGAATGCCTATGAGGCGATAATGCTTAATGCTTCAGGGAAACTCACTGAAGGCACAATCAGCAATCTGTTCTTCTACAGGAACGACGCCCTTTGCACTCCTTCCGTTTCATGCGGGATCCTTGACGGCGTCACCAGGGGGATGATTATAGAGCTTGCAGGAAGAGAAGGGTTGAAAGTCAAAGAAGGCAAGTTCATGAAAAAAGACATTTACGAGGCGGAGGAGGTATTCATTACCAACACAACGATGGAGGTTATGCCGGTCTCAAAACTCGACGACCATAAATATCCTGCAGGAAATTTATCTAAATCTCTCAGGAAACTTTACAGACAGGAAGTGAATGCTTACATAAAAAACACAAAAGCCGCCGGTCCTTCTTTATGGGGACAAAATTAGTAACCTTTAAATGTCTATCCTTCACAAATTTATTATTGACAATAAGCTGTTCATTGTTATAAGAAGCCCCGGAGATGTTAAAATAATAGAAATTGTAGCGGCCTTTGAGATTACCGGAAAGAATACGGGTCGGTTGCTTAAAGAATATAATAAAGATTGATTGGAGGTGCTATATGACTAAGGTTAAAGATATGACAATCGAAGATCTTGAACAATTTATAGAACATAAATTTATTGAGATAATCGGTGATCCGGATTCAGGTCTTCAACTCAGGAAAGATTTCAGGACCAAGTTGCGGAAAAGGCTTAAGGACCCTTCCAAGAGAATCTATCATCAAGAGGTGCTAAAAAGATTTGCTTAATGTTGAATGGACGGAAGACGCCATAGAAGATAATATCATTATTCAGGCGATCGGTCATAGACGGGATATTTACAAATAGATGCCCCCGGAATTAATACCGCTCAAAACAAACCAGGTTTTCATGAAACACCCACAAACAAAAAAGCCGGGGGTTGACCGGCTTATGGGGACAGAGCGAGTAGCCTGTCTAAGCTCGTACACTAATAAATTTAACCTGTTTTAGCTCCTACCGAACAATTTGCGGAATAAACATCTGGTCGATATTAAGTGCTGACCTTCACTTCACGCTATAAAAAACAGCTCTTTTCAATGTTAGTTCAATTGCTACTATGCAGGGTCTCTTTCTTCACCAACTCCAGACAGCAACGAATTCTATGAGGGTGTGACCAACACCTACAACATCACAGTGGCCAAGAGTTTTGTAGTATCAAGACTCCCCCTTGTAACCAACACCAATGATAGAATTTGGAGCAAGGTATGTTACTGTTGGCATTTAACAGAAAGGCAAACGGACGGAAGTTTAAATTCTTCCTGAAGTCCGTATGTTGGACTTATACAGGGGACTTGACAACTTATAGGACATTCCTTATTATATGGCAGGATAAATCTGTTCAAAATGAAAATTTGTATAGAAGGGGGAACAACTATTTATGATTAGCTCTAAAATGACTTGCAGGTTCATATTCATGATTCTAATTGTTGCTTTATTCGGATGTGGTACCACTTCAACCCTAGTCGGCAAGAACCGTTACCAAATTTCGTCTCACGGCTTAAAAGCGGATGCCGCATTTGCCCAGAAGGCCAAAGAGCAGTGCCCTAAAGGATTTAAGGTTATCGAGCGAAGTTCATCGTTTGACATGTCAATACCTGGACTAGTCGGAACGATAGAGTGCGAATGACCTGGATAGCGGGCTTGCTTGCGTTGCTGTATCTTGAGCACTATTAGCTGAGCAGTCGAATAGTGCATTTCACGTTGTTAATTTTGGGGAAGTTGGTTCTCAAAGTGCTTTGCGACAGCGGGTCTGCTTGAAATATTGCAATTTCAAATCAGAATATACCAGCCCAATATTCTGGACTTTTATTTTCAATAGACAGATGTAATAAGCTTGAACCGGAAACCCTCATTTATGTGACCATTGACCCTGTGCGGTTTTGTCGGTGAAAGTCGCGTCGCATGTATCTTGCGGTGAGCCTTGGTTACAGGAAGGAGCCGAGAAAAATCAGATCCGGCCCTCACAAAAAACAAGAAGGTTTCTGACACCTGCTATGTAGATTGTCAACTCCTGCAATCAGAGAATTTCAATGAGGCTTGAAACTTATCACTTCCTTCATCAATTAAACACGCAGGATAATGGACATGAGGCGTGGGTTAGAACTGGAAAGGCGCAGTCAGGAAGCTTCATTGAAGTTGCGAAGTCTCTGCAAGTTCTACTTTATAGGGAGGCTTGAGAATTAAAGATTAAAACTCTAACTCCCATTTTCATAAATTTAAACTCATTTGATCTGTCTGCACAAGTAATTCTTCAATAGAGGATCCAGGGACATAACAGACAAAACCTAAGACAGTACACTTAGAAACAATCCCAACAACAACTGTTCCCAAAAAGGAAGCAGCTTTTCCTGCTTCCTTTGCAATTTCATCCCCTTGCCACCCCTTACAGCTTTCTTCACTTCACTGTGAATGTCATGGTAGCGCAGTTGTTGGATTCGTTCAGTTCTGAAACCGCGCTTTGGTAATCAGCGCAACAGCGATAGGTTCTCGTCCCCGTATCACCAAGTTTAATGCTGTCGCTTGAAACGTTTTCCGTCTTTGAGCATCCGACACAGAGTTCGTTTGGATCAAGGCCGTCAGAGTCGCGGTAATTGTCGGCGTTAATATAGTAGGCAAGGCGGAAGCTTGGATGGGTTCCGGAATTGCCGATATTCTTTACAGTGCAGTATGGATGGACATATGAGTCTTTCCCGATTGTGCCTCCTGCACGATAGACCGTACTTCCTACTTTAATATACAAATCCGAAATTATAAAGTCTGGTCCTACCGAAGGATTACAACTCGGATTGGCCGTCACCGTTTGGGTAACACTGGGACCCTGGCCTTTTACTGGGTCCACCAGCCATATCGTGGATGTCGCTACCGCCGAAGAACAGGTTGAGGTCCATGACCAGCTTATATTGCCACTGCTGTCTGTCGGAAGCGTCGGCGTCAGGGTAATCGTACTCCCATCGGGATTTCTCATGTAACGAGTCACTGCGCTATTGGGCGTATAATGGGACCCCGAGGTAACAAAGGTGCCTCCCTGCTGCTTCGTGCTCGATGTCCCTCCGTCTATGCTCAGCGTCAAAGGATTACAACT
>JBAZWR010000150.1:0-6413 GCA_041660325.1 Thermodesulfovibrionales bacterium
GAGATTTCTTCCGGTCTCATTACAATGTATTTCAGTCCTCAATCAACAGGCCAGGAATTAAAGCCGGCAGTTTCGTGCATCACCGGACAAAAGAGCATCATTACCGGCTCCTTTGACTTTCGGGGCCCATTGAAAGCAAAGGGGAAAAGCGAGAGACTCCTGCAATCACTGAACGGGAAAATAGATTTTGCCGCTAAGAATGGCAGGGTTTATAAGTCGGCAACACTTGCAAAGGTCTTTTCCATTGTCAATGTCACGGGAATTTTTCAGGGAAGCATACCCGACCTTTTCAGAGAGGGTTTTGCGTACAATTCTTTCAACATCACAGGGGACGTAAAAAACGGCAAGGTATTACTGAAGGAAATATTGATGGATGCCCCTTCCATGAAAATTGCCGGGACAGGACAGATAGACCTATTGAAAGAGCAGGTTGATATACAGCTCCTTGTTGCTCCTCTGAAATCCGTTGATTCCGTGCTCGGCAAAATACCGGTCATAAAACACATCATCGGTCCGTCGCTTGTTTCTTTCCCCATCCGGGTCCATGGTGATTTGAATAACCCTGAGGTGAACACCCTTTCCGTCCCGAGAGTAGGGACCGGGTTAATAGACATCATGGAGAGGACACTGACTCTGCCGGTGAGAATATTTAAGCCGTCCGTGCCCGAAGGCAGAAAGCCTTTTTAAACATGCACGACAAATTTCTTTTTTTGAATAGGCAAGAGGCCCTTTGGAAACACTCAGGAAAGATGCCTTCCTGAACTTCTCATCTCTGAAACCTGATATAATTGTGTTAAGAACAAAAGTTAAAGGAGGACAATTCTATGGAATCTAAAAAGATAGAAATGGACCAGAGGAAGAATATCGTCCTCGTTGCCCACGACAATAAGAAATCCGATCTTCTCCAATGGGCAAAATTTAATAAAGAGCTTCTTGCCCGGCACAGGCTGTATGCCACGGGAACGACTGGTACTCTTTTAGAGAACGAACTCGGGCTTGAAATCTCCAAACTTCAAAGCGGCCCGCTGGGCGGTGACCAGCAGATTGGCGCAAAGATAGCGGAAGGGACCATTGATTTCCTGATCTTTTTTTGGGACCCTCTCGAACCGCAGCCTCATGATCCGGACGTAAAGGCCCTTTTGAGGATAGCCGTAGTCTGGAACATTCCCGTAGCGTGCAACCGGTCGTCGGCGGACTTCATGATTTCATCATCATTAATGTCCGAAGAGTACGAGCGCCTTGTGCCTGATTATGAAGCTTATAGGCAAAGGCTGAAAGGAAAAGAGCAAGAAAAATAGAGTCGCATGAGAGGTCGGAATCACTGAAGTACTTCCTCCTGAACTGAACACTTTCGAAACTTAATGGAAGGATGCATGGTACGAATAGGAAATGGGTAAGTGACTAAGAACATCATATGTTTAGCAATTTGTTTGATGCTTATAGATAGTGTTGCTGTTGCAGCAATTAAACAACAGAAACTCCTGGCTTCAGACCCTAAGATGTTTGATCATTTTGGATGGTCTGTATCAATAAGCCGTGACGGAAATACTATAGCTGTGGGAGCTCCTTTCGCTGACCAAGGGACCAACTCTGATCAAGGGGCGGCGTATATATTTCGGCGAAGTGGAAGCAAATGGATCCAGCAGCAGAGGGTGACCTCTACAGACGGCGCAACTTTCGATCGATTTGCATGGTCCTTATCGATGAGTAGTGATGGAAATACGATGGTAGTCGGCGCACCTTACTTTAAGATCTCCGGGAAGAGGGAGCAGGGTTCAGCATATGTATTTGTGCGGTACGGCGGGAAATGGATACAACAGCAGAAACTAACTGCCTCAGATGGTTCTGCGGGTGACCGATTTGGATCGTCTGTGTCAATAAGCGGTGACGGGAACATCATTGTAATTGGTGCACCTTTAGCTAACATAGACAACAAAAGCGATCAAGGATCTTCATATCTATTTGTACGAAGCAAGGAACTCTGGATTGAACAACAAAAACTGAGTGCTTTTGATGGTTATGCAGATGACCATTTCAGCCAGTCTGTTTCAGTCAATGGCTCCGGGAATGTGGTGGTGAGCAGTGCGCACGACAAAAACATTGGCAGGAACGCGAGCCAGGGTTCGGTTTATGTATTGTATAAAGGACTGGTTCCCGATTTAACCATGAAGGAATTGAGCATAATATTGACAGTGCTTACGGGATTTGTGATTCTATACTATTTAAGGAAACGGAGAAAAGAAAAGAATTAAAAATGGATTTGTCGAGGCGGCTTTCAAGGAAGTGATATAATTATATAAAGTTAGGCGCTGGTGTGAAAGAGGAGGAAATTGTCATGAAAACTCAACCAACGAGAGTACTGTTTTTCATTGTAGGCAGTCTGCTCCTTATGCATGGCCTTGCAATGGCGCAGCCGGAGCAGACAACAGCAGGTAACCCGCCGCTTGAACAGCCCCTTATACGAGAAGGCGATTTGGCTATGAGACTAGTTGCAGCTCTTAAGCTTGCCACTCCGGAAAGCGAAACCGAGGCGGAGAGTACATTGTCCTCTGTCGATATCACACCCCGCAACGGCTGGATTGCCGATTACCCGGTCACGCCGGATATTGTTGACGAATTGCAGGGTGCCGTCGGTGAGGCAGCAGAGTCGGGCAAGATAGCTGTGGCCAGGGAAGCGGCTCTGAAAACATTTCGGGACGTTATGAATGGATATAATTTGTCTGTGAAAGCGGATACTTCAGGCAAAGGCGACGGCGAGACGACCGGCCCGAATTATCCTGACTCTATGGTCGAAAATAATTATTATTACGATGAGGGACCTCCCGTGGTTACCTATTATACCCCGCCTCCTGATTATGCATACTTGTATACCTGGGTACCTTATCCGTTCTGGTGGTGGGATGTCTGGGTTCCCGGTTTCTTTATCCTGGTAGACTTTGATGTTAATGTGGACAGGCATAGGCATGGTCATGACCGTGATCGCGACCGTGACCATGGGAAACGCATCACCAATCACTTCGTAGATCACAAGACAGGAAGGATGTCCCGTATCGACCCGGCAAACAGATCTCATGGCGGAACGTTTGCTGATAGGGCAGGCGCAGTAGGTGCCGGACCCTCCACGAAAAGCGGGGCACAAGCAATCCTAAATACCAGCCGGGGGCGTGCCGCTGCAGGAGCATACAGAGAATTTCGAGGCTATGGTGCGTCAGGATCTCCCACTGGGATCCCTTCAAGTGCTTTTGATCGTTCCCCAAACAGCCAGTTTGAAAGGAATTCCAGCGACCGTGGATTCCAGAGCCGCTCCAATGCCGGTCTGACACCGAGTGCAGGACGTGGCAGCGCAGGAGGCCCTCGCGGAGGTGGAGGCACAGGATTCCATGGTGGTGGCGATGGTGGTGGAGGAATGAGACGCTAAGAGAATCCGTAGTGCTTCAACGGACATCACCTACTTTTAGGTCGGAAATTAAATAAGGGATCAATCAGATCGCTGATATGGAGGAAAGAGCCGATGCTTAGATATAAAACAAAATCAGAAAAAATTTCCCTTTGCAGTCATAGTTTGGCTATTTTCATTGTGACCGTGATTGTAATAACATTTATCAGTTTTCGTTCCTATGCTCAAGATGCTAAGCAGAAGAGTTTCAAGTCCCCGGAAGACGCTTTCAAAGCGCTTGTGCAGGCCGCCAGAAACAATGACATTGAAGAATTATCAGCTATCTTCGGACCCGAAGGCAAAGACATCATATCCTCGGGGGATGCGGTTGCCGACAGTAGAGCCCGTGAACGTTTTGTCAAGACAGCAGCGGATGCCGTTAAGTTTTCAAAGTTAGACGATAAGACAATGCTGCCTGTCATTGGAAAAGACGATTGCCCCTTCCCTATCCCCATTGTTAAATCAGGTCAGGAATGGGTCTTCTCCACTGAAGAGGGAAAGCAGGAGATCATAAACCGGAGGATAGGCAGGAACGAATTAAATACCATTCAGGTTGATCTGGCATATGTGGATGCTCAACGCGAATATGCCCGCAAGGACCGTAATGGTGATGGAGTGCTGCAATACGCCCAACATTTTGTGAGTCACAATGGTAAGAAGGATGGCCTGTACTGGGAGGTTGGACCGGGAGAGGATAGGAGTCCCCTCGGGCCCCTGTTTGCCCGTGCCACGGAAGAAGGATACACTCTCGGGAAAAAGGGCGAGAAGCATGCGCCATATTACGGGTATTTTTTCAAGATACTGAAAAGCCAGGGCAGTAACGCCCCCGGAGGTGAACTGGAATACGTGACCAACGGTAAGATGATATCGGGGTTTGGATTACTGGCATACCCTGCGCAATACGGGGTGTCAGGGATTATGACATTTATTGTGAGCCGGCAGGGCATCGTATTCGAAAAAAATCTCGGGCCGAAGACGGAAGAGATTGCAAAGGCAATGACAAAGTATGACCCTGATAAAACCTGGAAGCAGGTAGAACAAAGATAACGTATCATATCTTTCGCACAAGTAAAGTCATGGCGGCCTCGAATCTGCAATGCTAAGGAAAATCTTTTAAACAGTGTAATATGTACAGGGCGGCTCGTCTTCTTTAAGCCATCCGTCGGTCTGCTATGTCCTCAAACACACCGCCGCTATATTCGGCTCTTTTCAACCACGGCCAATAATTTGCCAAGTGCGCCGTAACGTACTATAATTGCTTTAAAGCATATACGCCTAAAAAAGTAAGAACATGAAACAGGCCAAAGACATTAAGAATCTTAAAAAACCTGAGAAGAAGGTCCAATCTCAAACCAGGAGACTGCAAGAGTTATCTTTTCAGGATACCGAAAGTCTTATCCGGGAGCTTGAAGCGCACCGGGATGAACTTGAAAAACATAATGAAGAGCTTCAGAGGCTTCATAAAGAACTTGAAGAGTCCCGGAACAAATATTCCGACCTGTACGACTTTGCGCCGATAGGCTACTTCACGTTTGACGGTAACGGGCTGATTCTGGACGTAAATCTGACCGGGGCAGGTTTGCTGGGTATCAAAAAACAATTTCTCATAAATAAGTCTTTTGAGACATTTATAGAAGTAAGCGACAAGGACATATTTCGTGCCCACCGGCTGGATGTACTTCTGAAGCAAGCGCGGCAAATCTGTGAAATACGCCTTAAGTGTAAGGACGGAAAAATATTCTATGCCCAGCTTCAAAGCCTGCCGGTAAAGGACCCGGAAGGCAATCTCAGTTGCCTGCGAACGGCCCTGAGTGACATAACCAAATTAATGGATACGGAAGATTCGCTCCTTCTTGCCCTTCACGAGACTCAGAAAAGAGGTGAGGAGATTTCAGCGCTTCTTGAAAGTACCCGCGCGGTTTTGAAATACCATGATTTTGAGAAAACCGCGGACTCAATATTCCATTCCTGCAAAAATTTAATCAAAGCTACCTGCGGGTACGTTGCACTGTTGAAAAATAGCGGAACGGAAAATGACGTTCTCTTTTTGGATACCGGCGGCTATCGTTGCGCCGTTGAACCGTCTCTTGACATGCCCATCCGGGGACTTCCGGGAATAGTCGCCGGTTCCATGAAAACAACTTATCATAACGATTTCCCGAATAGTCAATGGCTGGAAATTCTCCCTAAAGGACATATCAGGGTTTCAAATATACTTTTTGCTCCCATAATTATTGATAACAAAGTTATCGGCTTGCTCGGGCTTGCCAATAAACCGGGCGGCTTCACCGATGACGACGCCCGGATGGCTTCCGCTTTCAGTGAAATTGCAGCTATTGCCCTTATCAACAAACGGGCCGAAGAGTCGGTCAGACGAAGCGAAGAATATTTCCGGCTGGTTACTGAGAACTCCCTGGATATCATCACGATCCTCGAAGAAGATGGAACTATACGGTATGAAAGCCCTTCCGTTGAACGGGTGCTTGGATTTCAAAGGGAAGAATTGACCGGCGCGAATGTCTTTGAGTTTGTGCACCCTGACGACAGGGAAGGGACCATGAACATATTTTCTCAGGCAATCGAAAATCCCGGGATATCTTTATCCCTGGAAGTGCGGTTTAAGCATAAAGACGGCTCCTGGCGCATCCTTGAAGTCATAGGGAAAAACCTGCTTGATAATCCTGCCGTAGCAGGCATTGTTGTCAACTCCCGTGATATCAGCAAACGCAAACAGGCGCAGGAAGTCTTAACGCAGCTTGCGGAAGAATTGAAGCGTTCCAATACCGACCTGCAGCAATTCGCTTATGCGGCATCGCATGATCTTCAGGAACCGTTGCGCGTAGTGGCAGGCTTTGTGAAATTATTAGGGAAACGCTACAAAGACAAACTCGATACAAAAGCGGAGGAATTCATCGACAATGCCATTAGCGGCGTTAAAAGAATGGAAATACTGATTAAGGACCTGCTTGCATATTCT
>JBAZWR010000151.1:0-6407 GCA_041660325.1 Thermodesulfovibrionales bacterium
CAAACATTCTCCGCACATGGTGCAAAGTTCAGGTTTTATAATATACTCAATCAGGCTTGTACATTCCTTTTTTGGACAAATACCCGAAAGATGCTCTTTGAATTCATTCCCGGAAACGGAAAGTATTTCAGCAAGATATTTTCCGGTGTCTTTTCCTTTTTTACAAAAAGAGCCCTCGATCATCTGAGAACCGATTCTTTTTAAAATTTCAATATCCTTTTCATCGATATCTTTTGCATGACGAACAAGTCTTTGCAGTCTTATCCCTGCCTCTGCCGTGCCAAGCGCACAGGGAAAACACCTGCTGCACATTGGTCCTGCAATGAATTCATTAATATAATAGAAAGCCTTCTGAACGGCACACGTCTTTTCTTCAGCCTCTTTCTTTATATCCTCGACTTTTTTCTCTTTTGCGGAAGTTATATTTTCCCGGTTCATTATTTCTCCATGCTATTAATACATTGTCTCTGCCATATAACATACTTCCGGCAAAAGATAAGCTACCAGATCTCTGAACGTAATCATTCCGATGATTTTTTCTCCTTCGACAACAGGCAGATGTCTTATCTTTTTCCTGGAGGCTACAGCTATGGCTGAACTTATCTTGGTCGTAGGCTCAAAAGTTGTTATATCCCGCATGATAAGGTTTTCCAGCGGCTCATTTGTAGGGATATTGCTGAATACGCAGCGCACGATATCCCGTTCCGTAAATATGCTTACCAATTTATCATTTTCGTCGACCACGAAAACGCCGCTGACATTCTTCTCGCTCATAACCCTTACGGTATCGGCGATACAGCAATTATGCTTAATTTTTATAATCTCATAGGGCCTCGACTCTAATACATCTTTCAATGTCATTGTTCGCCTCCTTTCGATAACTTCAAGACCTTCCGAAGATATCTTAAGCTCCTCTTCCAGCCTTGCATATCCTTCTTTTATAATCTTGACTGCATTTACGGGACAAACAGAATAACAGGCTTTACACCTTTTGCAATAATCACGCTCGATAAAGAAACTCCTGCGGGTCTCTTTTACTGCATCAAATGCACATGCCTGTTTGCACAGACCGCACAGGATGCATTCCTCTTTATCTATAACGAAAACGCCGAGATTGCATACTTTTGCACGGCAGTATTTGTCTCTGATATGTTCTTCGTATTCTTCACGAAAATATTTGATCGTTGTTAAAACAGGATTTGGCGCACTTTGGCCAAGTCCACAGAGAGATCCCCTCTTTACCATTATCCCAAGCCTCTCAAGCCTTTCAATATCTCCAACCTCTCCCCTGCCGGAGGTAATCTTTTCCAGTATCTGCAGCATCTGATATGTTCCGACCCTGCAGGGAGGACATTTACCGCAGGATTCAGCCTGTGTAAAGGACAGGAAAAACTTTGCAATATCAACAATGCAGTTGTCTTCATCCATTACGACCATGCCGCCGGATCCCATTATTGACCCGACCTTTGAAAGTGAATCGAAATCAACAGGCAGATCAAGATACTGCTCCGGGATACAGCCGCCGGAGGGCCCTCCTGTCTGTACAGCCTTGAATTTCCTGTTACCCATAATGCCGCCGCCAATTTCAAAGATAATCTCTCTGAGCGTTATGCCCATAGGCACTTCGACAAGTCCTGTATTCTTAACCTTTCCTGTCAGCGCAAATACTTTGGTGCCCGGAGAGTTTTCCGTGCCTATGCTGTGAAACCAGTCAGCGCCATTATCTATAATTGGAGGGATACACGCATATGTTTCAACATTATTTAGGTTTGAAGGATAGCCCCATGGGCCGCCGCCGGGTTCAGAGACCCTCGGCGGCCTTGCATGAGGAAATCCCCTTTTCCCTTCGAGAGAAGCGACAAGAGCTGTTGCCTCACCACAGACAAAAGCTCCGGCGCCTTCACGTATATGTACTGTAAAATCAAATCCCGTACCTAAAATATTCTTGCCTGAAAGACCGGCTTCTTCCGCCTGTTTAATGGCAATATTTAAATTTTTTACTGCAAGCGGATATTCATGCCGGACATATATAAAACCATGATGGGCATTAATTGCATAGGCGCAAATCAGCATTCCCTCAAGAAGGCTATGGGGGTCACCTTCCATAATCGATCTGTCCATAAAAGCGCCGGGGTCGCCTTCATCGCCATTTGCTATAACCATTTTTATGTCTCCCGGAGCCTTTTTTGAATGAGCCCATTTAACACCGGCAGGAAATCCCGCGCCTCCCCGTCCTCTGAGATTCGCCTTCTTTACCTCCTCTATAACCTGATCGGGACTCATTGCTTCAAATACCTTCCCGGCCGCTTTATATCCGCCTGCAGCGATGTAATGATGAATATTGGCAGGATCTATTTTCCCGTTGTTCCTGAGCGCAACTCTCAACTGTTTTTTATAAAACGCCACATCTTCCATCAATTCAACGGGTTGCTCGAAAAAAGCGCTTCTGAACAGAAGTTTTCTGACGGGCAAATCCGAGCCATATGTAGCGGAAAGAATCTCATCAACGTGATATGGTTTGACCTTCTGATAGAAATAGCCGTAAGGTTCCGCTTTCATAACAGGACCTTTCTGACACAAACCCTGGCATCCGGTTTTCACCATATCAATATCAAGATTTCGTTTTGACGTCTCTTTTTCAAATTCTTTTACGATATCCTTTGCACCCGTAGCGGAACAGGCTGTTCCACAGCAGATGTGTATTCTTTTTTTGTCAGGGGACATGAACCCTTCTTTTAACCGGCGTTCCCGAAATGCCTTCAGCTCATTGATATTCTCAAATCTTTTTATATCAGTAAATTCCATCGATAGCTTTCCTCCCTGTCTATTGATACTTCTTTATTGTCATATAGGATATCTCCGGAAGGAGATAAGAGATTAAATCTCTGAACGTAACCATCCCTGTTATCGTATCGCCTTCAACAACCGGCAGGTGTCTTATCTTTTTCCTTGAAGCAACCGATATCGCGGTACTTATAGCTGTAGAAGGATCAAAAGTAATGATATCGCGTTTGGTAAGATTATCGAGAATTTCATCGTTTGATATTTCCCTGTACACACATCGTACAATATCTCTTTCGGTAAAAATACTGATAAGTTTATCGTAGTCATCAATGACAAATAATCCGCTGACATTCTTCTCACTCATAAGATTTATTGCATCCATAACAGTGCGGTTCTTATGAATGGTTATGATCTCATATGGTCTTGATTCAAGGACATCCTTCAGAAGCATCCTGCTTTTCACCTCGACAACCTCAAGCTGTTCAACAGGTATTTTCAGTTCTTCTCCGAGACGTATATATTTAGGCATTATTACTTTAACTGCGCCTACAGGGCATGCATTGTAACACGCCTTGCATTTTGTGCAGTAATCACGGTCGATAAAAAAACTCCTCCTGGTTTCCTTGACTGCATCAAAGGCGCATGCCTGTTTGCAAAGGCCGCAAAGAATGCATTCCTCCTGCTCTATCCAGAATGCCCCGATATTGCAGACACTTGATCTGCAGTATTTATCGTAGACGTGCTCTTCGTATTCCTGACGGAAATATTTTATTGTTGTAAGGACGGGATTTGGCGCGCTCTGGCCGAGTCCGCAGAGAGAACCTCTCTTTACCATCCTTCCAAGCCTCTCAAGTCTTTCAATATCTCCGGCCTCACCGTTCCCTGACGTAATCTTTTCAAGAAGCTTATGCATCTGATATATTCCGATTCTGCATGGCGGACACTTCCCGCACGATTCGGCCTGTGTGAAAGCAAGGAAAAACTTTGCGATATCAACCATGCAGTTATCCTCATCCATGACTACCATGCCGCCGGAACCCATTATGGAACCCACCTTGGAAAGGGAATCGAAATCAACCGGCAGATCAAGGTGCTGTTCCGGGATGCACCCGCCGGAAGGTCCTCCGGTCTGCACGGCTTTGAATTTCCTGCCGCCGATAATCCCGCCGCCGATATCATATATAATCTCCCTGAGAGATATCCCCATAGGCACCTCTACAAGGCCGGTATTTCTGACTTTGCCTGCCAGAGAAAAAACTTTTGTTCCGGGCGAGCCGTCCGTACCTGTATTCAGAAACCAGTCGGCGCCCTTTTCTATGATCGGCGGTACACAGGCATATGTTTCTATATTATTCAGGTTCGAAGGATATCCCCATGCGCCTCCTCCTCTTTCTGAAAGCCTCGGCGGCCTTGGTCTCGGAAAGCCCCTTTCACCTTCCAGAGAAGCCACTAAAGAAGTCGATTCACCGCACACAAAGGCGCCTGCACCTTCTCTGATCCGGACCGTGAAATCAAAACCTGAACCCAGAATATTTTCCCCTAAAAGTCCTGCCTCTTCGGCTTGCCGGATAGCGGAATGGAGAGTTTTTATTGCGAGGGGATATTCATGACGCACATAGATGAATCCATAATGAGAGTCAATAGTATAGGCGCATATAAGCATTCCTTCAAGAAGACTAAAGGGGTCGCCTTCCATAATAGATCTGTCCATAAAGGCTCCGGGGTCGCCTTCGTCGCCATTGGCGATAACGAATCTGACATTACTTGCCGCCTTTTTGCAATGGGCCCATTTCACGCCTGCCGGGAATCCTGCTCCTCCACGTCCTCTCAGGTTGGCCTTTTTCACTTCTTCAAGCGCCTGTTCAGGGCTCATGGAAGAAAACATTTTATCGACTGCGCTGAACCCGCCAACTGCAATATAATGTTGAATACTGAAAGGATCTATATTGCCGGTGTTCCTGAGCGCTATCTTTTTTTGTTTTTCATAGAAGGGAACTTCTTTCAACAACTCTGCCGGTTCATCAAGAAAAGAATCCCTGTATAACAATTCTCTTACAGGCATCCCTGATTGGAATGTTGCAGCTATAATATCGGCTGCATGTTCAGGATAAACCCTGCGATAAAAATATCCATATGGTTCAATCCGAACAAGCGGACCTTTCTGACAGAGCCCCTGACATCCTGTCTTAACGACATTAACATTTATACCGCTTCCGAACGCTTCGTCTTCCAGCGCTGCTGCAACTTTGTGCGAACCCAGAGCGCTGCAGGGAAGTCCGCAGCAGACCTTCGCAACATTCTTACCGGGTCCGTATACATCATGGACAAGTAATGCCCTGAGATTTCTTAATGCTTCGATGTCCTTTAATTGTTCCATCGAAAAATCTCCCTTTTAATTACTTCATCCCTTTATCGAGTTTACCAACCCCTCCAGCTTTTTTTTGCCTACAATCTCACCGATAACATCTTCATTAATCGTTGCTACCGGCGCAAGACCGCAGCAGCCGACACAGCCTACAGTTTCAAGCGTCATCGCAAAGTCATCGGTAGTCTCCCCGTTTTTTACATTAAACTCGTTTTCGAGAATATTAAGAAGCTTTTTTGAACCACGCACATAACAGGCAGTGCCGAGACAGACTCTTACCACTTTTTTGCCTCTCGGTTTGAAGTGGAACATTTTGTAAAAGCTTGCAACGCTGTAAATTTCACACAGCGCTATGTTCAATTTTGTTGAAAGCTTCTGCAAAACATCCTCCGGCAGATAGCCCATATCTTCCTGAATCTGCTGGAGTGTATGTATTAATATCCCTCTCGTTTTTTCGCGTGATTCGAGTATCGTTCCAATTTCGCCTATCTGCTGATTGACATCAATATCTTCAACTTTCATCGTTATTCCTCCCAGTCAAAATCATTGCCCTGTCTTTTTTTACATATGACCAACGGCTATTGACTAAATAACTTTTTTAATATATTCCCAAATGAGGCTTGGCCGCCTTTTCTATATCACGCCGCGCTGCCATATCCAACAATACCCTTTCCGCCCCGAATTTGCCGGGTTCATATTTTCTCAGTTTCAGAGCTTCCCTTGCCTTATCGATATAATCAAGAGTAAGGCCGAGTATCTTTTCCGGGTCCGGTTCAAACTGCAGCGAACCTCTGAAACGTTCGAACCATACCTCGGTCATGATCTTTGTTACCTCTTTGCTGGCCTCAACAGGAGACTCGCCTCCGAAGATAACGGGGAATCCCGAGGCTGCCAGATAACAGCCTATCGCCACGGCTTTTTCAGACATCCATTCCGGCGCAATACCTACAGCGGGCATACCGCCTATCTCGTCTGAAAGACCGCCTTCTTCCGCCATTGCGGAAACTATTGTAAGTATCCTTGAGTTATCGACACATGATCCGAGGTGGAGGATCGGCGGGATACCGATTGCTTCGCAGACTTCCCTTAATCCGGGACCCGCGTTTTCAAGGGCCATTTCAGGCGTCAGATATCCTGCGGTTCCGCAAGCTGCAGAGCCGCAGCCTGTCGATACAATAAGCACGTCATTTTTAATCAGTTCTACTGCAAGGTAACGGTGAAGTCCCTGTGAAGGGCCCCTCGGGTTATCACAACCCGC
>JBAZWR010000152.1:0-6161 GCA_041660325.1 Thermodesulfovibrionales bacterium
AGGAGGCCGACAATGAAAGACAGGGGGACCAGAAGGCCGACAAGGAAAGACCGGGGGACCGGGATAATAAAAAGAAGTATGGGGAGATGGCAAAATTTTTTATAGAAGAATTTTTAGTTTCAAAGCAAACTGTAAAAACCGGTTCACAGATGGAAGCCAGGGTGCAATATACGGTTCAAACTCTAAATGAAGATCAGGAGATTAAACTGACAGAAACAAGAATCTTCTTCGCTCCCGACAAAAAGCTTGAATTAGACAGAAGAGACATTTATAGAACAGAAGGCAGATACATTTCAGTTATTAAGTTTAGAGTTCCGGAAGATTTACCAAAAGGCTATTGTATACTATATACGACCATGTCAGACGGTAAGCGTTCAAAGACCGAGAAAACTGTAATCAACATTATATGAAGACGAAGAATAGACTTAGGTATTGGTCACGACTAAAATGGTTTTATATGTGTCTGACATAATATATTCTTTGAATTAATTTGCGACAGGTGTCGTGTTTTTCTGTTGTTTTTCAATTAGTTTATGTATAATTACTATTATGATAGTAGTCATGTGCAGGTCGAAGTTCCGTCATCGAAGAGCTGATCAATGAAGAAAAATATCAAGCTTGCGATACTTCTTACAGGGATTAGTTTAGTAATCTTTGGACATAGTTATTCCCAGCCGAGAATTCTTTCAGAAAACTTGCCGAAAAATATCCAGCCGGAGGTGCGCCAACTTATTGAAAAATTATATTCTGAAGATCCCGGTGAAAGAGGTAAAGCTCTTATTAAATTAGGAGAAATCGGCCAAAAGGCGGTCCCTGCAATTCCTTTTATAATAGGGATGTTGAGCGATACTAAGTCCTTTTCAGTACAAAGTCAAACATCGCTTGTCGAGACAGCTGTGCTTAGTAAGGAAGCTATCAAGGTTTTAACAATAATAGGTCAACCTGCAGTTGGGCCTCTGATAAAAGCTCTGAGAGATAGAAACAGTATAGTCCGAAAAAATGCCGCAGAGGCTCTCGGCGAAATTAAAGACAAAAGTGCAACAGATCCTCTGATAACCGCCCTTGAAGATGATGACGGGACAGTCCGTCAGTATGCTGCTGAAGCTCTTGGAAAGATTGGTGACAACCGGGCTCTGAAACCTTTAACGGTTGCACTTAGAGATCGAAAGTCAAAAGTCCAGGAAGGTGCAAGGGAAGCGATTGAGAAAATAATTTGGGATATGAAGGCAAAGCATTTATTATCGCCTTTACATGCCTCTCTTAAAAGCAGAGAAAGTGTAGTACGGACAATGGCAGCAAAAGCTCTCATGGAATTAAGAGACCCTTTTAGCGTTGATGCTTTAATAGAGGCTCTCAATGATGATGATGCACAGGTTCAAAGAAGTGCAAGAGAAGCGTTAAAGCGCATGGGCAGGCCTGCTGTTGAGCCGTTGACAGCCTTTCTCAGGGACGATAATCCTTATCTCTGTATGGTGGTTATAAAGTTGTTGGGAGAGATAGGTGACAACCTGGCTGTCGGTCATCTAATTGGTGTATTGAAACATTTCAGATCGTGGCAATTAAGGTCTGAGGCTGCAGACGCTCTTGGAAAAATAAAAGATCCGCGTATAGTCGGACCCTTGATTGAAGCCCTCAACGACAGAAATTCACGCGTCAGGGAGGCGGCAGCGAAATCACTTAAAGAAGTTGGAGAGCCTGCTGTTGAGCCGCTATTAGCTTCTCTTAAGGATGAAAATCAGGATGTCTCTTTCAAAGCGATAGTATTACTTGGTGAGATTGGTGATAGCCGGGCTGTTGAACCTCTTGTCGGAGTACTTAAACATTTTGAGTTATGGGCAATGCGGTTTGAGGCCGCAAGGTCTCTCGGGATGATTAAGGACCCGAGAGCAATAGGGCCGCTAACTGAAGCTCTGTATGATAAAGATGAATATGTAAGAGAAGGTGCTGAAGGGGCTTTAAAGGAAATAGCCGGCAAAGAGTTTAAGAGACGTATGGAAAAAGAGAAACAATGAAGATATGCCGTATAAAAGCTTCCTGACTGTGGAGAATAACCGGCCAAATTGCTTCCCAAGGCAACCGTTCGATGCAAGAGTAGTATAGCGACCCGCAGTTCCATTATTTTTTGCAAGTTCTCAATGAGTTACCGGAATAATTATACCGTCAAATATTGGTACTCTTGTGAGTTTTATAGCAAGAAATGAAAGCTTGCATATTAGCGTGATTATTTTGCAATATAATAATAAAAGGAGTTGTTTATGACGAAAGTTTTCTTTGCAGTAATTTCGATTCTCATATTTGCCGCGTCGTTGCATGCTGAAGATGATGTGGTTGCCAGAGTCAACAGTTCTGTTTTGACTAATAAAGATCTTGAGAGTCAGGTTGATAGGGTAATTGTCAAGACTACATTTCATAGAGACGTACCCATTGAAAAAAGAAAAAGGTTTTATGATAAGGCTATCGAAGAACTTATTGTCAGAGAATTGCAGTATCAGAATGGTCTGGAAAATGGCCTGAAGCCGGACAAAGCAAGAGTGGATGCCCAGGTGGATAAAATCAAAAAAAGATTCAATGCGGAGGAATATAAGGCGTCGCTTGAAAAAGCAGGTATGACGGAGGAAATGCTGCGGTCACAGATTGAGAAGGAAATGGTCATTCAGGCCATAATTGCCAAAAAAGCAAATGAGGCGTCTCCCATAACTGAAACTGCGATTAAGGACTATTATGAACAAAACATTTCTAAATATAAACAGCCTGAAACCGTAAAATTAAGACTCATATCTACCAAAGATGAGAAAAAAGCAAATGATATGCTTGCCAAGATTAAAGAGGGTGATGACTTTGGAGATATTGCCCATAATATGTCGGAAGACGATTATCGTTTGCAAAACGGCGACATCGGTTATATGCACCGAGGCAGATTGCTACCTGAAATTGAGGACATTGCTTTCAACAAGATGAAAGTGGGTGAATTAAGTGATGTCATTAAAGCGGATGATAAATGGTTTATTCTTAAGCTGGAGGATAAAAAGCCTGAACATCAACTTTCGTTCGAAGAGACAAAGGACAAACTGAAAAAGGAAATGGAAGCAAAACAGGCGCAGGAACTCAATGAGAAATGGATAGCGGGACTGAAAGCTAAAGCCAAAATCGAAATTCTACTCAAGACCGACTCAACCGATAATGCCAAATAACAGACCGATTATGCATTTGCCGAAAGGTATTTTATTTATAGGGGGGTTTTTTTCCCATGCGTCTTTGGAATTCCGTCAATTGGTTTGATAATATAAAACTGGGTCTTTAAGATTCAATGCTAAAAAGTAACCTTTGGTAAGGAGGAGAATGATATGAAAAAATGGGTGATAGCTGTCCTGACAATCGTCTGTTGTTTTTCGTTATCCGGGTTTCCCATGATAGCTGAAGGCGGCGGCATGGGTATGTCTGCAACCGGTAAAGTGGTTGCTCTGACATTTGCGGGTGAAGTCACCGGTGTGGACGTGCAGGCACAGACCATTACTGCAAAGCGCGGAGAGACTGTGTTCACTGCTGCTATTGATGATAATACTGTAATTAAGAAAGAGAAAGAGAGTAAGACTCTCAATGACATCAAGTCCGGGAATAAGGTTGTTATCCGTTATTTTGAGGAACGCGGAAAGAACGCTGCCAAACTCATTATGATCAATCCCGATAGTAAATAGTTCCGGCACTTCTTTATATATGTTTAGTGTTTTTAGCCGTCATTCCCGCGAAGGCGGGAATCCAGGATTTTTTAGTTTTTAAGGACAATGGATTCCCGATTACTACCTCGGGCCAACAGTAGGCGCCTTAAGCGAATGTCGACAAATGGATTTTTTCAAGAGCTTCTATGCAAAGGGATTTATGCCTCACTGCACTATAAATGATTGAAAGGACCGGATTCCAAGCTCAAGTCGTGGAATGACGGACTACTTGAATGGCAGTTTATGGACGGACTCTAATTAGAAAATTTCTCTTTGATCAGTTCCGGCAAATCATTGACATCGTAAGGGATTGCCCGTTCAATTTTTAATTGGTCTGAAACTCCAAGGTTTTCATTGTTGGACACATAATCCCATTTCAACCATTTCTCTTCATACCAATTCTCATATGGAACAACATCACCGGCTTTCCGGGCAAGAGCAATGGATAATAGGTGTTTCCAATACATGACTTTGTCGGAAACGGCAAAACTAAAATTATTCACATAAGCAGACAATTTGGGCATTACGAGTATGCCCCCATGTTTCAGAGTTTCAGGCATTTTGTCCAGTTTGCTTAAGTTACAAAAAACAACGCCAACCCGGTTTGGCCTGTCGGGCAATCTGTGTTTGAATCCTTTCCATATCTCTATTTGACCGGTCGTTGCAAAAACATAATCCTTCTCTATAAATTCGTCAATAGCTTTCTTAATCTGTTCACTATGGAAAACATGGTCAACTTCAAGAGACAAGATAATTGAAGGTTTTTCATGATTTGGCAGGATGGTATTATTTACTAAATGGGTCACTTGATTATCAGTTACATCCTGATGTTCGAAAACAAGCTCAATCTTGGAATTATTCATTTCTCTGATTTTTTCAACCACATTGTCAAATGTCTTGGGAAATTTAATGCTCTCGCCCTTATAGATACATTCGGAATCATTACCCCACGGAGCCTTGTCCACAAATACAAAAATCTTATCCACATAGTCAGTTATTGATCGGATAGACTCCTGAATGAAATCTTCTCCATAATAGCATCTGTAAATTGCATAAATAATATTTTTCGTGCTCTTATGCTTGTTATCATGCTCTTTCCCCTGAACTGCATCCACTAAATTATTGTATGCATTTGCATAGTCCGGTCTCAGCAGCAATGCCTGTTGGAAATGAGTTATAGCTTCGTCAAGTTGTCCTTTTTCTTGAAAAGCAACTCCCAGATTATTATGCGCTTGAGCATAGTTTGGGTCTATATTCAAAGCTTTTTTGTAACATCCTAACGCCTTATCAAGCTGCATATTGTCCTGAAAAGCTATCCCCATATTATTATATGCTTCAACGTACTTGGGATTGAGCTTGATAGCCTTTCTGTAATTCGTCAGAGATTTGGCTGTTTGCCCTTTATCGTGCAGCACATTTCCTAAATCATAGTACGCATCGGAATTATTTGGATCGAGCCTGAGTACCTTTCTGATATTCTTCAGTGCGAGGTCGTAATCGCCGCGTTTATAAAATACTAATCCTAAAAGGTGAAGGACTTCAGTATTGTCCGGGTGGCCCTTTAATAATTCCCGGGCGATATTTTCCGCGTCCTCTAACTTCCCTGATTGATAAAGCTCAAAAGCTGATTGAATTGATTTGTTGAATTCCATTTCTTATCGTTAATTTAGAAAGAGATTTATTTTTCAAAAGCGAATCTATAATTTAATAAGATGACAGAAAATCATTCATAGTAGGTTATGGTATTAATCATTATAACAAACTGTCAGTTTAAGAGTACAGTTATTATCAATAAATTGTTCGGCATAATCATGAAATCAAATCTGCCACTGTTTAGCTATAAACGTAGATGTGTCCGGGTATCCTTTCTCCTTAAGTAAATCGCAAAAAGATTTCAACAGAGGTTTAAAGTCATCTCTGCCCGATAAATGATGGTCTTCAACTAAATCCGTGACACAATCAGCATTCTCGTATGGATCAAGATCATTTCTAATGTTTTCAATTCGTATCTCAATTTCTTCTAATATTTTAGCAACTTCATTTTCTGATAATTCAGCCATTTTTCTCTCCTTGGTTTTATTAATAATATACTCTCAATTTAATAATCTTACAGATACTCTTCTATCCCGGTCTGTGCTCTTAGGCCTTTATAGATTGTGTCGGATATACTGAAGAGGTTTACGGTATCTTCCCTGTTATATATCTTGAGCCGCTCAAGGGCGTCGCTGCTCCCTCTTCTGGCATTCTCCCACAGGTGGACCGCGTCATAGCCGTTCATACCCTGAACAGTCTCATCTCTTTTGATATTGAGAGCTATCTCGAGTTTTTTAAAACCTCCTTTGAACCCGAGACGTTTTGAGCCAAAGCAGATGTCAAAGTGAGGCATATCGAACTTCAGGTCCGGCATGGCTCTTATGAGAAAAGGGATGTCAAAGTCCGTCCCGT
>JBAZWR010000153.1:0-6090 GCA_041660325.1 Thermodesulfovibrionales bacterium
ACCAAAGGTTTTTGGCAGGAACGCAGGTTGTCCAACCCCCTCAGGTGAAAGCGTCCCCCGCATCCTTCTATCAATTTAAAAACTCTGTAAGAGGAATCCGCCCATACATTTTTATCGTAAAGGCCTTTCATGGCTATAGAACGTGTTCTGATAATCTCGGCTATATAAGTTCCGAAAAGATACCAGCGGGTATTTAAAAACAAACGGTCCCCAAGGAAACGGGGATAATCTTCAGGCGTATCATAGGAAGAACCTGTAAAATAAGCTTGCATAGTCATCGCATCCTTATTAAGCTAAACGTTGTAAAACATGCACTCAAGTTGAAAGGCAGATATGATAAAAAAGCTTTTAGGTTCTCCTCGGCGAATCCGCCTGAGTGCGGACGACTCCTTAATGCACTATTATCACTGTTCGATATGCATTTATCTAAAATACACATTAGATTAAAAGTGCCGTCAGGTGAATATGGATTATCTTTTGTCGCGTTCTAAATGTTTTTTATCATATCTGCCTTTCATTTTATACAATTGCAGGAAGTATTAAATCTATATCCTCTATTTTATTCGAATTGATTATACCATGGAGAGCAGCCATTGGTGGAATTGGTCCCGATTGTGCAGGAATATTTTGACGGAACACCCCCCTGCCCTCTTTAAAGCAGGGACTGAATGAGGCGTATTTTTTAGAACCCTTTGAGTGCGGCTTTGGCGAATTCCACGAACATGGTCGGGAATACGCCGATGACGAGAACGGCTACCGTTGTTATAGCGAGGGCTATGCCGT
Organism: Thermodesulfovibrionales bacterium; assembly: GCA_041660325.1. Classification (GTDB taxonomy): domain Bacteria; phylum Nitrospirota; class Thermodesulfovibrionia; order Thermodesulfovibrionales; family SM23-35; genus DYFC01. The sequence continues at coordinate 784 of JBAZWR010000153.1, forward strand.
TTGAAAAGGATGTAGTAAGCGGGACTGCGACTTTAGGGTCTCTCATGTACATATACATGATGATCCTTAGATAGAAGAACGCCGATATTGCGCTGAAGATGACTGCGACGATAATAAGCCATGTATAACCCGCATTGATGGCAGCCATAAAGACATAAAATTTACCGATGAACCCTGCGGTAGGCGGGATACCGGTAAGGGAGAACATAAATATAAGCATCAACGCCGCCGCCAAAGGATGCGTCTTGGAGAGACCTTCATAATCGCTGATTTCATCTCCTTTAATGCCTTCGCTTCTGAGCATGATGATAACTGCAAAGGCGCCGATGTTCATAAAGGCATATATGAACAGATAATTCATAGTGCTCGAAAGCCCTTCGAGATTGCCGGTAATGATACCGAGAAGGGCATATCCTGCATGTGCGATAGAGGAGTAAGCAAGCATTCTTTTTATATTTGTCTGCGATAAAGCTACAATATTACCGACTGCCATAGTGAGTATTGCAATCGGGATTAAAACAGCCGCCCAGTCGACTTTGATTGATGCAAAGGCAACCAGAAAGACCCTGCCTATAACGGCAAAACCTGCCGCCTTCGGACCCACCGACATGAATGCGGTAATCGACGTCGGCGCTCCCTCATAAACATCAGGAGCCCACATATGGAACGGGGCAGCCGCTATCTTGAAGCCGAATGCTACGGCAAACATCATAGCAGAGAGCGTAAGTGATAAATTACCTGCAAGTCCCCTCTCCTGAATGAATGCCGCTATCGCCTTGATATCCGTTGTCCCGGTCAGTCCGTAAATTATTGATATGCCGTAAAGCAGGAACCCTGAAGAAAATGCGCCAAGAAGAAAATACTTTAATGCCGCCTCGTTTGATTTCACGCTATGCCTGATAAACCCGGCGAGGACATAGGTGCTTAACGCCATGAGTTCAAGACCGAGATAGAGGACGATCAGGTCGGATGCGGAGGCCATTATCATCATGCCTATCGTAGAAAAGAGGATAAGACTGTAGTACTCACCGTAGTTGACCCGTTCTATAGCGATATATTTTACGGATATGAGAATAGTAAGGATGACGTTTATAAAGAAAATTATCTTAAAAAAAGTGCTGTAACCGTCGGAAATATACATCCCGCCAAAGGTAGAGCCTGCCGAACCGACAAGGCTCAAACCTATCAAAGCTACCCCTGCCAGGCAGATGACGGCAATCGCTTCCTTTTTCTTTACAAGCAGATCTATGAGAAGCACAATGAGTGCAAAGGCAGTCATCAGGATTTCGGGCATTACAGGGCCGAGATCGGGAAGGGGGAAATTCATCTGATTACCTCCAAAATGGTTTTAGCTATTTGTACTTCCTGCATACCGCCCGTTATATTAAGTCTTTCTATGAGGTGCTGCACCGTGGGATGCAGGAAACTAAGGAATGAATTCGGGTAGACGCCGATCCAGAACACAAGGAGCAGCATCGGCAAGAGGGTCAATGTTTCCCTTATATCCATATCGACAAGACCGTGAAGCTTCGCGTTTACTTCCAGAAAGAATACCCTCTGATAGAGCCAGAGCATATAACCGGCGCCGATAATGATGCCGGTGCACGCAAGCACGCCGGCCAATTTATTGGCTGCAAATCCGCCAAGAAGAATGAGGAATTCACCGATAAACCCGTTTGTCGCAGGCAGTCCTATCGACGCAAGGGTAAAGACCATGAAAAATGCGGCATATATCGGCATTGCAGTTGCCAGTCCGCCGTAATCGGCGATCTTTCTTGTATGGGTCCTTTCGTATACAACACCCACCGACAAAAAGAGGCCGCCTGTTACAATACCGTGGTTGATCATCTGGAGGATGCCTCCTTCAAGTCCCTGGGTGTTCAGGGCGAAGATTCCAAGAGTAACAAAACCCATATGGCTCACCGAGCTATATGCAATGAGCCTTTTGAGATCGGTTTGCGCAAGGCATATTACGGCGCCGTAAATTATCCCGATAACCGAAAGGGTCAGCATAATCGGGGTCATGGCCTTTGAGGCTTCGGGGAGCAACGGAAGAGAGAACCTCAGAAAACCGTATGCGCCCATTTTAATTAGGACCGCTGCAAGGATGACGGAGCCTGCCGTAGGCGCTTCCGTATGCGCATCAGGCAGCCATGTATGAACAGGCCACATGGGTACCTTGACGGCGAAGGCTGCAAAGAAGGCCCAGAAAAGCCATACCTGCATGGTATAAGGATATGTTTTTGTCGCCATTTCGAGTATATCAAAGGTCTTCCCTGAATAAAAGTACAGCACGATAATACCGACAAGCATCAGGACGCTGCCGACCAGAGTATATAGGAAGAACTTTATTGCTGCATATATCCTGTTCGGGCCGCCCCATACGCCGATAATAAGGAACATCGGGATCAGCATTGCCTCCCAGAAGAGATAGAACAGAAAGAAATCAAGCGAACAGAAGACGCCGATCATAAACGACGTAGTAAGCAGTATGGATATATAGAACTCTTTGACCTTCTTTGTTATTGCTTCCCAGGATATCAGGACGCAAAGTATCGAGCATAACGTAGAAAGGAGGACAAAGAGAATACTGATACCGTCAATGCCGAGAGAATAATTGATATTCCAGTTGGAGATCCAGCTATATTTTTCGGCAAACTGCATCTTGTGGGTTGTTTTATCAAAATTCGTGAACAACGGCAAAGACATAAAAAATGTCGCGATGCTCGTGATCAGTGCAATCCATTTTGTCAGCGATTCCCAGGATCTCCTGGTTATAAGGATAAGGAGAGCGCCAAAGACAGGCAGGAATATGACCGTGCTCAGAATGGGATAACTCAGTTGATTCATTATTACCTGTTCCATTGTTCTCCTCTATAAATCATTGACTACCGCAATAGTATTGCTAATGCGATTATAAAGACCGCACCGGCTGCCATAAAGATTGCATAATGATGGACTGTTCCGGTCTGGAATCTTCTCAGTTTCTGACTGAATTTTCCGATCAGTCCGGGCACGCCGTTTACAACGCCTTCAATCATCTTTCCGTCTGTTATAGCAACAAGGACCTTACTGGCAAGTTTGAGCGTCGGCTGTATAAAAAGGAAGTTATACAGTTCATCGACGTAATATTTATGGTAAAGGACATCATAGACCGCTGAAAACTGCTTGGAGACCTTTTCCGGTATGTCCGACTTTCTTAGATAGAGGAATGCGGCCATTGCAAGACCGATAAGTGCAATCGTAGTAGAAAGAGCCATGACACCCCATTCTTCAGCATGTGAGGCATGGAATTCAGGATGTCCGACAATAGGCTTGAGGAATTCCGCAAAATGCCCGCCTCCGCCAAGTATGGGAGGTATACCAACCCAGCCGGCGGCAACCGCACCGATTGCAAGAAGCATTAAGGGAATTGTCATGACCTTTGGTGACTCGTGAAAGTGATGCTCTCCATGGTGAGAGCCGTGCGAGTCATGTCCATGTGCTTCGGAGTGGTGCCCCCCGCGGTATGTCCCATGGAATGTCAGAAAAATAAGCCTGAATGTATAAAAAGGAGTAAAGAATGCCCCTGCAAGAGCAAGTGCCCAGACAAACTTGCCAACGGACGAATGGGAGGCATAGGCTGACCAAATAATCTCATCTTTACTGAAGAATCCCGACAAGCCCGGGAAGCCGCCGGCACTAAGTCCTGCAATGACAAATACAGCGTAGGTAATCGGCATATATTTTCTTAATCCACCCATTTCCTGTATGTCATTCGTATGAACTACATGAATAACACTACCGGCAGCAAGGAAGAGCAATGCTTTAAAAAAGGCATGCGTATAGAGATGGAATATTCCGGCAGCGTATGCTCCCATGCCGCAGGCAATGAACATATACCCTAAATGGCTACATGTGGAAAAAGCAATTATCCGCTTGATATCATTCTGTGTAATAGCTATGGTTGCTGCAAAGAACATTGTAATAGCCCCGATAATCGCTACCGTATTCATTGCAATTTCTGAAAGGTTGAATATCGGGTTGCATCTTGCAACCAGGAACACGCCTGCGGTAACCATGGTAGCGGCGTGTATTAACGCGCTGACCGGGGTGGGGCCTTCCATGGCATCGGGAAGCCAGACATGGAGAGGGAACTGAGCGGACTTTCCGACGGCGCCGCAGAAAAGAAGGAGCGCCACTAATGTCGGCAGGTCGACATTCCAACCGAGGAAATTGACCGTTTTACCCGCCATTATTGAGACATTGGCAAAGACATCGGAATAATGGAGAGTGCCGAAGGTAAGGAATACCATGAAAACACCGATGCCGAACCCGAAATCACCGAACCTGTTTACAATAAACGCCTTTTTGCCCGCATCAGCGGCTGACTTCTTATTAAAGTAATACCCTATAAGGAAATATGAGCAGAGGCCGACCCCTTCCCAGCCGAAATAAAGCTGGAGGAAATTGTTACCCATAATGAGCATAAGCATGCAGAACGTAAAGAGATTAAGGTATGCAAAGAACCTGTAATAACCTGTATCGCCATGCATGTAACCGACAGCATAAATGTGAATAAGCATGGCGCAAGTGGTAACGACCATAAGCATAACCGCAGTGAGGGGGTCAATCAGGAAGCCGACTGAGGCCTTGAATGAGCCGGAAAGTATCCAGGTGTACAGGTCCGCATCAATGATCTTTCCCGCCATTACATCCCGCAGGGTCGCGAGAGAACATAGCCACGAACCGCCTACTGAAAGTATGGCAGGCCAGTGGGCCTTATATCTCGTAACTTCCTTCCCCAGAAGTATGTTGACAAGAAAACCGAGGAGCGGCAGAAGCGGTATTAAAACATGATAATATTGCAATTCCATATTTCCCATATTATTCCCCTGACCTCTTGACTTTTATCATCCCTTCATCTCGTTCATTTCATCCACATGGGCGGTGGCCTTGTTTCTGAACAAAGCTATTACTATTGCAAGACCTATGGCGGCCTCGGCAGCCGCAACGGCAATGACGAAGAATGCAAGTATGTGTCCCCTTAAATCCTGCAGATAATGGCTCATGGAAATAAGATTGATATTGACTGCATTCAGCATCAATTCAATGGACATGAACATAATGATAATGTTTTTTCTCGAAAGGAATCCGAATACCCCGATGCAAAATACACTAAGGCTGAGGACCATATACCAGCTTAACGGGACCATTTAAATCTTAAGCCTCCTTTTTGCAAGGACTATCGCTCCGACCATTGCAACGAGAAGGATGAGCGAAGCAATCTCAAACGGATACAGGAATTGCGTATACAGCAATGTCCCC
>JBAZWR010000154.1:0-3475 GCA_041660325.1 Thermodesulfovibrionales bacterium
TGAGGAAGGTGGTGAGTCATTTTCTGATGCGGTTTCATCCTTTATCCCTCATCCTTCATCCTTGTTCATCGTAATCGGCCCCGAAGGAGGGTTTACAAAGGAAGAAGTAGAACTGGCAAAAGAAAAAGGTCTCGTTGTGGCATCTCTCGGCAAAAGGATTCTCAGGGCGGAAACCGCAGCAATCGCCGCAGTAACGCTGGCGCAGTATGCATTAGGAGATATGGGGTAGTTGCCGGCGCCTTTGCCATTATGCGACTGGCAAGGCAGGGTAAAGCGCTAAACTTTCTTTTCGGTTATATTTGCAATTCTGTCGTTCATTATCACAACCCACCCCATTTCCGATTCAAGATGGACCTCTTCCTCCCCGATCTCGACAAGCTTGCCGGTATACGTAATCCCGTCTTCCGCCTCCACTATCACCATCTTTCCGATTAAATCGATCACATTTGCTCCTCTTGTTTTTCGGGTTAACCCGAAAAATGCAATTAAACCGTCAAAGAAACTGCGAATGTCTAAAATAAATTTATTTTTCGATACGATAGTGTACTTATATAGATGTGTTACCAAAATATTTTCATGCAATTACCATGGACTATCTTTTTAAATAAAACCATCGAGTTAAATAAATTTATTTTAGACATTCGCAGTTTTTGGGTTAATGACGTTCGGGGTAAGCATAAGCATCAATCCACATAAATCCTTTGTAGTATGCTATCGGCAGAGAGCCCGCGTGCACAGACCCCAGTCCGTCACTATACTCTGTGAAGTACTCATGATACACGTTCGGCACATCCTTCCATGTGACTACCGCAGCATCCATATTGCCGACGGGCACAAGATCATCAAGGCTATTGTGAAACATCTTTAAGGGCATTGAGGGAGTCCAGGCATAAAATCCGTCATTTAGCAATAGCCTCCGGTAAATCGGAGCATCCCGGCCCGTGTCTTTAAGCGCGTTGTAGAACTGATCGGTCAGGATGCTTTTTGGCCCTGCATAAGGAGTTGCCTTCTGCATGAGGACGCTGATCTGGTTGCCCGAGAAAGAGCCATCGAGCATGGAGTAGAGCTGCCCTGCGTAGGTCATACCTCCCGGTGGTGTGTAGGAAGTTACCTGACCTTTAACCGCCTTATGAAAGTTGAAAGCGTCAGTATTAGCCTTGTAGACGTCGTCGTATCCGGCAATAGTATACGGCAGAAAATACGGTGAGGAATAAGTCGCATCGGCATTAATCATTAAATTGCGCATCGTGTCGGAAAGTGAATAAGGACCGTCAAGCGCAGCTACTGCTGAAACGGCAAATTCACCTTTCTTCTGCAGGCGCTTGGCGGTGACCATTGTTGCATAGCCTCCCTCTGAATAGCCGATGAGGTAAAGCTGCCTGTTCCAGTTGGTGTTTTGGTCGGACGGGAGCCAGGATTCTTTGCTGTCCTTCGCAGCCCGAATCATTGCAATGATTGAATCGGCTATTGTTTCCAAACAGTAGGGATGTACATCATTGTTGATACCCATACCGGGGTAGTCGGCGACTACGGTTATATACCCCATTGATGCAAGCGCCATGGCGAACGGTACCGTCAGTTCATTGTCCAGCACATTCCCGTTGGAAGGCGAGTAATCCCGCTCAACCTGTGTGGGGTGCTGCAAGGATATGATCGGAACATTGATCTTGATACCTGCGACGCTTGTCGGTACTATGAGCAGGCCGGAGAGGTGCTGTACCGTCCCGTCAGGACGGGTGATGTCATAGTAAATCTTGTACATATTGAAGGGATACCTGAAATTCGGTATTAGCTTGTTCCATAGATCATACCAGGCCGATTTCCAGGCATCCTCCTGCGCGGATGTTATAGCGTCCAAAGAGCCATAATGCTGCGGCATATTGAGACTAAAGATAAATGTTAAAAATAACTCAGGGGCCATGCTCCCTATGTGTTGAACAGGGACTGTTCCCGATTTCTTTGGCGAAGACGAGCCGCCGCAGCCTGCGAGCAAAAATAAAGAAACAATCAAAACTAAGAAACCGGGTATTTTTTTGTTCAGCCTCATTTATTTCTCCCTTATCATTGTGACCTTGCCTCTTCTTATAAATGATAACAAATTATGCGACTTACAGGAATGAAAAAGCGTTTATCCTGTTTATCCGTTGAAAATGGAAACGATTCTTTAAAAATTTTACTTAATTTTAGAGGATTTGTTATAAGATAAAAAGATTATGAAGAGCCAGCTTAAGTATCTGCAAAATCTTTTTTATGATCTGTTGAATGATTTCGGGCGCGTTTATCTTGTCGTGAAATATTCGGATAACACAACTATCGGAAACAGGGGGTTTACAGAGGAAGAAAAGAAAAAAGGCCTGGTTTTGATTTTTAACCTGAAGAACCATAAGGACCTTCAATGGAACGAAGATGGAAGCATTATCACCGCCCTTGGGTTCGGAGCAGCCAACAGGTCTGAAAAATGTTATCTGCACGCCGACGATATCGTATCGGTCTTTTCTCCGAATGCGCGGGTTAAGTATGACAGGTGGGACATCCGGGATATTCACGATGATGCCGGACAATCGGAAGCAATAAAAAAATCTGAAGAGGAGAAATCGGAGGAAGAAAAAATAGTATCGCTGGACAGATTCAGAAAGACAAAAAAATAATCCGCATTACGATGTTAGGGTTAACAGGTGCCGCCGGTATGAACGGTTTCTATATGTCGGAATTTTAGACGCCTATGCAGGCATTTTGCCTAATTCCGTACACGAATATGCCTTATGCCCGAAGGTTTCCATGCGGGAGATATGACGCGGGGGGGTTCTTTTTGTTCAAGGTATGATGCCCATATAAGCTTGAAATCTCCGAATTTGTCATTCACCGTATCCATTGCCTGAAGGAGCGCCTTCTCTCTGCGCTGTTCTTCAAACAGCAATATCTGATTACGTTCTTTAATGAGGCTTGATAAAGACACACCGAGCAGTCTTACATTATCTCGTAGTCTGATGCCATTCAGAATAGAGACGGCGTTTTTGTAAATCTCATGCGTGTGGTTTGTATAATCAGGCAATGTGGTCTGTCTTGAAAAAGTCTGAAAGTCAGGATATCGCACAACAAGCGTTACCTTCCGCCCGGTAAAAACGTATCGTCTTGCCCTCCGTCCGACCATTTCACTCAGCTTCAAAATCTCCGCTTCTATATCTTTCCTGTCAGATAAATCCCTCGGAAATGTTATGCTGTGTCCGATGGATTTTGGGTCTTCCTCATGAACATAAAGCGGCCTGTTGCAGAGTCCCATGCCCATAGCCTTTAGATGTTCACCCATAATCCCGAATTTATTTCGCAGCAGGCTCACCGGCGCTCTGCCTAATTGCCCGCAGGTCTTTATGCCAAATGCCCCAAGCTTTTCCGCGAGCCTTAAACCAATGCCCCAGAGTTCCTTTAGCGGAAGCTCTTCAAGCACGGCTTCACATCTTCCGGGTTAATCCACCCC
>JBAZWR010000154.1:3485-5853 GCA_041660325.1 Thermodesulfovibrionales bacterium
CCTCAATCCATCAGGCTTTGCAATGTCACTGGCAAGTTTAGCTATGAGGATGTTCGGAGCAATGCCGGCCGTGCAGGTGATGCCGAACTCGTCCTTTATCCGCTTTTTGATGGAATAACCAATGGCTTCGGGTCCACCGAACAGATGGTGTGTAGTGGTCACATCAAGAAATGCCTCATCAATCGAATATGCCTCTACATCGGGGGTGAATTGCAAATATATTTTTTGCAGTTCCGTGCAGGTATGGGTATACTTCTCATTATCACCGACAACAAAGATGATATGAGGACAAAGCTTCTTTGCCTCGTAGATATTCATCCCCGTCTTCACGCCAAACTTCCGCGCCTCGTAAGAACGGGTCGTGATAACGGTTCTCCCGCCTGACCCGATAACGGCAATCGGCTTCCCCCGCAGCTTCGGATTAGACTGCTGCTCCACCGAGGCAAAAAAGGCGTCCATGTCTATGCAGAGTATGATTTTGGTCATGCATTGAAGACTCATAGTTTACATCAAGTTTACACCTCAAGTCTCTCGACATGCCATAAAAGCGAAACGGCGTCAAAGCTCAATTCATACAACGTTTTTCCGTCCGATATAGAGAAGTGATAAATCTTTGTCCGGCCTTCTTTTGTCTGCCAGGAGTAGGTTATCTCTTTTACCTCAAAGAGCCTTTCGTTCCATTTGAACCGCACCGGACGTATTTTGTATGGAAGGCCGAAGGAGGCGATAACGCTTATGGTTTCTCCAATATGCATTTTTAAGCTCTTAATTACAGTTTCCGAATAACCCCTGCCACCTTGCCGATGATAATCACTTCATTTGCATTATGTTCCGTCGGCTGCATATCTTTGTTTTCCGGTTTGAGAAGGATCTTTCTTTTCTCTTTGAAGACACGTTTTACCGTTGCCTCATCCTCTAAAAGCACAACGGCTATCTCTCCGTTTCCGATTGTCTTCTGCGGCCTTACTATCACATAATCTCCATCGAATATTCCCGCGTCGATCATGCTGTCTCCGGTAACTTTTAAACAGAAGGAGTCCTCATGCGGGAACAGTGATTTGTCGACCATGATATGTGCGTCGATTTCCTCTCTCGCAAGTATCGGCTTGCCGGCCCTGATTGTCCCTGCAACCGGCAGCATTAAACCTTCCGACGACATTAGGCCCGGTATCTCTATGCCCCTGGATTTCATGGGGTTTAATTTTATAAAGCCCTTGCGTTCAAGCGATTTAAGATGCCCCCGCGCCGCAGCCCAGAGGAACTGAAAATGCTCCCCGATCTCCCTGACGGTAGGCGGGTAGCCGTGGTTTTTTGTGTATCCCATTAGGAATTCGAGAATGCGTTGCTGCTTGTCAGTGAGTCCTTTCATATATACAAATGTATATTAATATGCGGCAATTGTCAAGAGGTTTTTGGGGGGATTGAACGCGGGGAAACAACCCACTGCCCCTCCCCTGACAGGTAGAGGAAGGGATGGAGGAGAGGGGGATCATATTTGCATTTTTATCTCATAACACTTGTGCGCCAGTTCCACAAGCTCATCGTATTTCCATGTGCCTCTGTCGGTCAGGTATTTAGTCATATGGGACGGGATTGCGTTTATCCCCAGATATGCGCCGCTGATTGCTCCTGCCATAGCCGCTGTGGTGTCGGTATCGCCTCCGCCGGAAATAGCCGTACAGATCGTCTCCAGATAATTATCCGGCGTCCTGAGAAATGAATAAAGGCTCCACAACACGCTGCTGATAACAAATCCGGACATGCCTTTCCATTCATCGTCGTCAATATAGTCGGGGTCAAACCCCGCCCCGGAGATAACCGTCGCAGCTTCTTCGGGAGGCAGGGATAACCGGTCCGGGAGTTTCTTTAGTTCCGAGGAAAAAGCGGGCGAGATTGTCCCTGTCCATTCTGCAAGGGTTGAAATAAAAGATTCGGGATTGATGATATTATCCCGTAATGCCAATGCCACTGCGCCGCTGATCGCCGCCGCCCCTGCGGAGCTTCTGGGGTCTTTGTGGGTGATCCTTCCCTGATCATGCGCTGCCTGGATGAGCATTTCAGGCTTGTCGTAAAAAAACAGACCGATCGGCGCTGCGCGCATTGCGCTTCCGTTACCTGCAGCCGGCGGCGGAACTCCTGATTCTTCCCATGAAATCCCCTGACATAATCTTTTCACCGCTTCTTTTGTGGAATAACCAAAGGCGATTATTCTTTTTTCCACAAAAGTCATCGCTATCCTTTCAGCATAATCAGCCGGATCGAATTTTCCGCATTTTGCATAGCTCTGCATTAGTTCACGGGCAAGCTGGGAATCATCCGAGTACTGTCCAAAAGGCAACGGGAAATGTCCGAACTCGCCGACTTTATC
>JBAZWR010000155.1:0-5752 GCA_041660325.1 Thermodesulfovibrionales bacterium
TAAAATAAATTTATTTTTCGATACGATAGTGTACTTATATAGATGTATTACCAAAATATTTTTATGCAATTACCATGAACTATCTTTTTAAATAAAATCATCGAGTTAAATAAATTTATTTTACACATCCGCAGTTTTCGGGTTAAGCGTAATTGACTTAACTCGTCCTTTTGTCTTGCGCACAGTCATATTTCCTGCATCTTATGGGCCGTTTGTCATGGATGCCGCACTTAAATGTCGCGCGGTCAAGGTAAGGGCAGTAGCCATCCGAATCCTTCGCCATATAGTAAGGCCGTTCAGTATTATATTTGTAAAAGCCTTTTTTCACTTCTTCTTGAGTGAGGGCGAACACATAGGCGCAGCAGTTCGCCCTGCATGACGCGGTTTTCGCGGCGCAATCCACGAACGACTCCGGCTCTGTTTCATCCTCCAGCCCATACACCTTACCGTCGATCAGCACTAACCTATCGAGCGCAACAGAGAGAATTTCCGATCTCTCTTCCCCGGAGAAAGGGAGCGGTTTGGGTTTGCCGCCCGGGTACTTTCCGTTTTTATTGTCCCGGTCCATAAATTTATGGGAATGCCTTGTTAAAAGTTCCCGCGCGATAGGCCGCGGATGATACGTATGGCGTCCTCAACCGTGTTTGCTCCGTGGAGCAAATCCATATCCTCGTTGCTGATGGTGCCCTCGGCCAGCAGTGTTTCGCTCATGAAACGGCGGAGATGGTCCCAGAAGTCCCTTACCATACCTACGACCGGGAAGCGTTCAAGCTTTCCGGTCTGGGCGAGTGTGATTACCTCGAAAGCCTCATCGAGCGTACCAAAACCGCCCGGCATAACGACAAAAGCCGTGGAGTATTTCACAAGCATTACCTTGCGCACAAAAAAGTGCTCGAATTCGATGAACTTATCGAGATAAGGATTTGGTTTCTGCTCAAAAGGAAGTTTGATATTGCATCCAAGGCTCAAACCTCCGCCTTCCTTAGCACCCCGGTTTGCGGCCTCCATGATCCCCGGGCCGCCTCCGGTCATGACTGCATAGCCTGCATTGGCCAGCGCGCGTCCAAGCTCGCGGGCCAGTTCGTAGTAGCGATGCCGTTCCTGAAATCGGGCCGATCCGAAAACCGTGACGCACGGACCTTCAAAATCAAAACTCTCGAAGCCATGCAGGAACTCAAGAAAGAACCTTACCGCGCTCTCGAGATCTTCGCCGCGTTTTCTGCGGCCCGAGAGAAAGAGCTTCTCTGCGCCCACGACCTGACCGAGCAGCGAAGAGGACTGTAGCATATCCGACAACCCTTTGTTATTCATAGCGTACTCCTTCCGGGGGAATCTATTCTATTGGTACCCATGCCTCTATTATAATGCAGCGGACCCAAAACGGCTTTACAAATATTTCGCGTTTTTGCCGCCTGCCCCGGTATCAAGTACTCTCATCAGTTGCAAAAAACCATTACAAACAGCAGGGCTGATGCGATGAAAAGGTCTTGTAGCGACACATTAATGTACTTTCATAATGAGAACCGGCCTTTTTCTGAAAGTCACCACAGGTTAGCTCTGCATTTATGTGATTGAAATATAATCCTTTGTCGCATTATAAGACTTTTCATCGCATCAGCCCTGCTGTTTATGCAACGTTTAGGTGTTGTCTGACTATGGCTGACGGCGGTTATCACCTGACCCGACTATAACTTCTCCAATTTATGATAAAATGTTTAATCGCTGAATTTTAAGAAGGAGTTATGAAAAAAGGTAAGGTTTTTTTAGTCGGTGCGGGGCCCGGGGATATCGGGCTTTTGACGGTTAAAGGTATGAAATGCCTTCAGAGGGCTGATGTAGTGGTTTACGATTTTCATCTGAATGCCCAGGTGCTGAACTATATCAACCACAATGCAGAGTTTATCTATGCGGGCAAGCGCGGCGGTCATCACAACATGACACAGGACGAGATCAACAGAACGCTTGTCCTCAAAGCAAAGGAAGGCAAACTTATTTGCAGGCTGAAAGGCGGCGACCCCTTTGTTTTCGGACGTGGCGGAGAAGAGGCGGAGGAACTGGTTAAGGAAGGGATAGAGTTCGAGGTTGTTCCCGGCGTGAGTTCTTCAGTCGCCGCTCCTGCCTATGCAGGCATCCCGTTGACCCACAGGCTTTATTCATCTTCATTTGCGGTTATTCCGGGATATGAGGACGTCACGAAAAAAGAGAGCGCTATTGACTGGGCAAAGCTGTCAACAGGGGTGGGGACTCTGGTTTTCCTTATGGCTGTAAAGAATATAGATCAGATTACGGAAAAATTAATAGAAAACGGCAGGCCGCCGGATACGCCGGTTGCAGTTATCAGATGGGGTACAAGACCGGACCAGAAGACCATAGTAGGCACATTAAAAGATATTGCAGGAGTGGTAAAGGAAAAGGATATTAAACCGCCTGCCGTGATGGTGGTCGGTGAGGTTGTAAGACTCAGAGAAACGTTGAAATGGTATGAGAAAAAGCCGATGTTCGGCCACAGGATACTGGTTACCCGTGAGCATATGGAAGGTTTTGAACGGCTGGAAGATCTCGGCGCCGAGATCATAGATTTTCCAACAATAGAGATTGTCCCTCCCGAAAATTACAATGAACTTGATCAGTCAATAGATAAGGTAGAAACCTATAACTGGATGATATTTACAAGCAGAAACGGCATAAAATACTTTTTCAAACGGTTCTTTGAGAACAACAGAGATATTAGGGATTTAAAAGGTATAAAGATTTGCGCTATAGGTACAAAGACTGCTCAGGAAGTCGGTAAATATGGATTGAAGGTTGACCTGGTCCCCGAAGAATTTCGCGCGGAAGGATTGATAGAAGCGTTCTTGAAAGAGCATGGGGCAGAGAGCAGGAAGCCGGGAACAATACCCCTTGCAGAGGATGGGATAAACGCCGAACTTTTATCGGGTCTGCGTTTTCTCCTTCCGAGAGCTGAGAAGGCGCGGGATATATTCCCGGACAAGGTCAGAGAACTCGGAGGAGAGATCGATGTGCCTGCCGCATACAGAGCTATGAAGCCTGAGTATCAGGGCAAGAGGTTGAGGAGATTCTTAAAAGAAGGAAGGATTACGATCGCAACCTTTACCAGTGCTGCAACATTTAACAACTTATTGGAAATAATGGGTGATGACGCCGAGGGTCTCCTGAAAGGAGTGACAATTGCAGTGATAGGGCCCATCACGGCAAAGGCCGTTGAAAAAGCCGGGCTTTCAGTTTCCATAATGCCGGCAACGGCGACTATTGATGCAATGGTAGAAGAGATAATTAAATGGTCGGAAAAAAGAAAGATTGATGAGCCTTCCCGAAATCGATAAATTCCTATTTTTCTTTATCAACTTAGACCTTCAGAACAGTTTTTTTGATGTCTTTATGCCTTTTCTTACAAAAAGGTCTTACTTTTTTTTTCTTCCTCTTTTTGTTTGGCTTATTTACAAGGACAAGAAGAAAGCTCTTACCGTATTCGCGATCGCCTTTTTCGCATTGTTGCTCTCTGACTGGACTGCAAACATACTGAAACACTATTTTGAGCGCCTAAGACCGTGTAACGAACTGGCCGGCGCGAGAATGCTTGTAGGCTGCGGGGAATCCTTCTCAATGCCTTCAAGTCATACCGTTAACGCCTTTGCGTTTGCAACTCCCTTCCTTATCATGATAAAAAGCAGGGTACGGTATATGTTTCTTATAATTGCAGTCCTTGTCGGTTTTTCGAGGGTCTATGTCGGAGTGCACTATCCCTCTGATGTCCTTGCCGGTACGCTGCTTGGCTGTATTTTAGCTATATGTATGATAGGTTTTTTTCAACGGTCATCAAAACGTTTTCAGGAAAAACCATATACAACGACGCTCTTTGTTTTCCTTCTCGCTGTCAGCCTTTTCCGGATATACTACATCCTGAACAGCCCGATTGACCTGAGCCCGGACGAGGCCCATTACTGGGAATGGTCCCGGAGGCTCGACCTGAGCTATTATTCAAAGGGGCCGATGATCGCCTATCTCATATACATAGGCACTTCCATATTCGGAGATACGGTATTCGGCGTCAGGATTATGGCGGTAGTTTTTTCGCTGCTGAGCAGTGTATTTCTTTTCATGCTCGGCAAGAGACTCTTTAATGAAAACGTCGGACTTTTTTCCGCCATGCTCATTCAGATCATCCCTCTTTTTTCAACATACGGAATTCTATTTACTATAGATTCCCCCTTTATCTTTTTTTGGATTCTTTCGCTGTATTTATTTTGGAAAGCGCTGAGCAGCGACAGCTCGTCTCTCATCACTCGTCCTTCATCACTCATATACTGGATTCTTCTCGGCGTCTCCATCGGTCTCGGCCTGCTGACGAAATATACCATGGCCTTCTTTTATGTCTGTGCCCTTTTCTTTTTTCTCTTTTCCAAAGAATACAGAAACATACTGCGGACAAAGGGACCTTATATCGGTTTTATTGTCAGTCTTATAATATTTAGTCCGGTCATATTATGGAATGCCGGTCACGACTGGGTAACAATAAGGCATACTGCCGGGCAGGCGCATGTAGCAGAGGGGTTCCGGCTTTCGATCAAGAGCCTGACGGAATTTCTAGGTTCCCAGTTAGGAGTCATCACGCCGCTGTTATTTATCCTTATTGCGGTCTCTATCCGGAAATTGAGAAAAAAGCGGGAAGGTAGGTTCCTGTTCTGGTTTTCCATTCCCGTCATTACATTTTTTATCTTAAAGAGCCTTCAGGCAAAGGTGCAGGCAAACTGGGCAATGCCGGGGTACATAACAGGGGTCATTGCCTTTTCCGCTTTCTATTTAAAAGAATGGAATCCGGTCAGAACATGGAGAACCATTGTTATTTCCGCTGCCGTGTTGCTGGCGCTTTCCGTAACTGCCGCAGCGCATTATCCTTCCGCTCTGAATCTTCCGGTCAAGCTTAACCCTGCCGCAAGGCTTTACGGCTGGAAAGACCTCGGGACCGAGGTTTCAAAGGTATACGAAGAGATGTCTTCCCGTGGACCCGTATTTATCTTTTCCGACAAATATCAGGTGGCAAGCGAACTTGCATTTTATGTAAAAGGCCTGCCTGTAACGTATTGCATCAATCTCGACCGCAGGATGAACCAGTATGACCTCTGGCCCGGATTTCAGAATCTGATCCATTATGACGCCATTTTTGTCAGGACGGGAGACGCATCGATACCCGATATTGTAGCAGAGGCTTTTCATAAAGTTGAGAAAAAGGTCATTACCGTTTATACTAAAAAGCGCGTGAAAATCAGGGAGTTTACCCTGTTCCTCTGTTACGATTTCAGAGGTATGGGAGAAAGGAAGCCGGGAACATACTAATGACACTTTCAGTCGTTATACCAGTGTACAACGAAGAGGAAAACGTCCGGTTGCTCCATGAAAGGTTAAGAAATGCCCTTGATCCTCTAAATCAGGAATATGAATTGCTCTTTGTTGATGACGGGAGCACTGACAGGACCCTTCCCATTCTTGAGGAGATACAGGCGCAGGACAACAAAGTTGTTGTTCTCAGTCTCAGGCGGAATTTCGGTCAGACCGCAGCCTTTGCAGCAGGGTTTGATTTTTCGCGTGGAGACGTTGTTGTGACAATGGACGGCGATCTGCAGAACGATCCTGCCGATATACCGAAGCTTCTCGAATTGATAAAGGAAAGCGATCTTGTCAGCGGTTGGCGAAAAAATAGGAAAGACCCGTTTTTTTCAAGAGATCGGAAGAG
>JBAZWR010000156.1:0-5731 GCA_041660325.1 Thermodesulfovibrionales bacterium
TTAAACTGTCATAGAAACTGCGGATGTCCAAAATAAATTTATTTTTCGATACCATAGTGTACTTATATAGATGTGTTACCAATATATTTTTATGCAATTACCATGAACTATCTTTTTATATAAAATTATCCCTACGGGTCGTAGATGAGTTAAATAAATTTATTTTGGACATCCGCAGTTTTTGATCTAATAGGGGTTTTCATCATTTATTTTTAATCAACAGTTTATCTAATCTTGTTTTGGCCTCCTGATTTGCAGGAGCGATGCTTAAGGCCTTTCTGTATTCCTCCTCTGCCTTGTCATTTTTGCCGAGTTTTTCATATATCTCCGCGGTGCGTATCCTGACTCCTGCATCCCCGGGCAGCATTTCAATCGCCTTTCTCATGATCTGCAACGCCTCTTCGTTCCCGCCTTTTTTCAGGTAATAGTTGCGAACCCGATAAAAATACGACGGCGAGACAAGACCCTCATTTCTCAGATACTTCAGGGAGCTGAGATACGATTCTTCCGCCATCCTTTCATTCCCTGTCCGGTAAAGATAGTCTGCAAAAAGCTGATGCGGCTCTACTCTGTCGGGAAGCGCGCCTGATATCTCTCCATCGCCGAGATTATTGAGTATCATAAGAGTTATATATTCTCTTGTTTTTTCCGGCTCTAAAGATATCGCCTGCCTGATAATTCGTATGCCGTCATTCTTTCTCCCCATGGAAAACAGCCATAAAGCGTATCTCTTGTACCTTGCAGTATTACGGACTTCATAGATAATGCCTGCCCGCAGCAATCCTTCGGCGGCTTCATCAGGTTTAAGTTCGGACAGGATAAGGCCGAGTCTCTGCAGGTATTCTCCGCCGGTCGGATTCAGTTCAACAGCCCTGGTGTAATGATGCAGCGCGGCCTGATCACTCGATAGAAGCCGCTCTATATTTGCGACCGCATAATGATATTTCGCCTCAAGGGGATCACACAGGGCCGCCATATACGCGGCATGTTTCATATTGTCCAGGTCCTGTTTGCTTGTATCGTCCCGCAGTTTTACATCCTTGATCTTCATAAAGAATAAATCGCCTGCAAGGACTCCGGCGTCAAAAATAAGAACCGCCGCCAGCAGAATACCGATAAATGCAGGCAGGACCTTTGCCGGCAGCCTTTTCTTTTGCAGGTAGGTATCGTTCAGTCCCTCCCTCATCCGCGTGTTTGCCGCTGAAACGGACAGTCCCAGGAGGAAGAAGAGATAAAGGCCGTTTGCACCTATATGCAGGTTGAAGTCGGTAAGACTGTGCATGGAAAGAGCGAGTATGCCGGTAACGGAAGCTATAAACAGATAAATTGAATAGACCTCCCGTCTTTTGCGAAAGGCTGAGAATATCTTATAGGCAAAGGCAATTATGAACCATAGAACGATAAGACAGGCTACGGCGCCTCCGTCTGAAAGAAATTCAATATAGTCATTATGGGCATGGCTTGCAATCGCATCACCGGGTATGGTCCTGTATTTCGGATAGATGTTTATGAAAGTGCCGAAACCCGTCCCTGTCAGCGGAAAGTCGCCTATAATATTCATGCCGTCCTTCCATATCTGAAGTCTCATTTCCGAAATATCGCCCTGGGCATTTTTCAATGTCCCGAATCGTTCAAAGATAGGGTTCCATCCGAACCATCCGATGGAGAGGACTATTAGGATACCGATAACAATAATGATGACCGCCCTCTTTTTATCGTCCCCTTTAGAGAGGAACATCAGTCCGAAAAAAACCATCGACAAACAGAGGCTGACTATACCGCTGCGCGAGAGGGTCAGGAAGACGGATGTAGCGGTCAGCACTGCGGAAAAACCAAGCAGCATATAAATATTGGTCGCCTGCCTGTTGAAGAGAGCGGAAACTTTTTCACGGAATGATCTGCGGAAAACCTGCGGTTTATAGAAAAGAAAAAGTCCGAGGATCAAAGGGAAGAGCATCTCCATAAGACCGGCATAATGATTCCGGTTTACATAAGGCCCGAACATGGAGCCTCCCTTTGTCAATTCCCGGGCCCAGTAGATTTTATTATTCGGGATAAAATGCTGCAGTATTGCAAAGAAAGACAGCACAGAGGCAAAAATAATGACGATGGCAACCGTTTTTTTCAGCGCCTCCTTTTTTGTGAAGAGCTGAACGGTAAGAACATAGAATATAATATAGGATGCGATCCTGAAAAATTCCATCAGGGTCGCTTTTTTGTTTATGGAAAGGGACATCCACGCTTCCGGTTGAACGACAAGGACAGTCTCTTTATAGAGTCGATAGGTCTCAGGCGACACTTTTCTTACAATCTCCTGCGGCAGGGGAACAAGCTGCAGAAGGATATAGATAAGAAAAAACAGGAGCGGCAGGACCCCGGGTGTTTCATAAAGAAAACCTTGTTTTTGCCTTGCAGCTCCGATCAGGATCAGCAGGAAAGCAAAGACGGTGCAAGTCTCCATTACGGTAAACGACCAACTCTCAACAGTTCCGAAAGCAAGGGGAGAAAATAATAGGATAAAGATGAAGAGACCGAAGCCGGCTTTCGTCATTTCCGGAAACTTTTTAAGATCGGGGGTTCATACAACATTTCTGCGGGTCTTCCTCTGCCGCCTTTTTTGGCTAAGAGTGTTTGGAGGAGATTTTATTAAATTCAATTTCCCTCTTCACTATAGGGTCACACATACTTATGATTTTTTCGGAACTTCCTTTTCAGCGGGATAATAATTGTAATATTTGTAATAATACTGATCGGCATTCTTCACGTCAAAGGCATTGATTACCAGTCCGAGGATGTGAGTATTGATATCGGACTCCCGCCTGCCGGCCAGTAATTTCAGTCCCCTGTTGACGATTTCATAAGTCGTCTTTCCGGACCTTGCCACGATTATCGTCCCGTCGACGATCTTGCTTAGAATAAGGCCGTCGGTAACGGACATGAGGGGAGGCGAGTCCCATATGACAAGATCAAATCGTTCATTCAGGATACTCAGCAATCCGTTCATCTTGTTAGATCCAAGGAGTTCGGAGGGATTCGGCGGCAAGGGTCCCGAGGGTATTACCGTGAGGTTTGTGATAGGGTTTTTAAAAACCGTATCGATGTCGGGAGTGGCGCCGGCGAGGTATGTGCTTAACCCGCTCAGATTATTCAGGCGGAAGATTGAATGAATACGCGGTTTCCTTAAGTCGCTGTCTATAAGAAGCACGGAATATCCGGACCGGGCAATGGTCATTGCAAGGTTGACGGAGGTCGCAGTCTTGCCCTCCCCGGGTCCCATGCTGGTCACAAGGATGTTCCGCGGGGGCCTTGAAGCGGACGAGAGTAAAATAGCCGTCCGTATGGTCTTGTAGCTTTCCGCAATGACGGACTGCGGCTCTTTGAGGATAATCTCTTCAATGTTTTCATCTTTGTGTTCCACCAAAGGCACCGTGCCTAAAACAGGGACGCCGAGCCGCATTTCAACGTCTTCCTGTGCTTTGATAGTATTGTCGAGATACTCAAAGAAAAAAGCCAAACCGATGCCGCCGAATAGTCCTACAATAATACCGAGCAATATGTTCAGCCCTTTCCGCGGTTTTATGGGAGCGGATTCTTTTGCAGCCTTTTCGACAACCCATATGTTGACGGTCTGGACCTGCTCCGTCACACTCTGCTCTTTCATCTTCTTGATAAGGGCGTCATAAAGCTGCCTGTTTGTCTCAACTTCTCTCGATAAAGTCCCGTATTGTACAAACTTCTCGTTGAGGTTGAGCGCCTCGGCCTTAGTGCTTGAAAGAGTTTGCCTGAGCGAATTCTCCTGAGACCTTGCAAGTTCATATTCATTTCTGATAGACGCTATGACCCTTCTGATTTCCACTTCCTTTTTCCGCTCAAGAGCCTTAAGGTCTTCTTCAGCCTTTATCATCGCCGGGTGCTTCCTGCCGAACTTTTTGGAAATCTCCTGAATCTCCTGTTCCGCCTTAAGTAGCTGCCCCCTTATTGACTGAACGCTCGGGTCGGATACGATAGACTGTATCGTCTCGGCGTCTTTGATACCGGTCCGTGAAACCTTATTGTACAGGCCCTCTATTTCTTTCCTTTTAGTTTCAGCCCTGATGAGCTGTGAATTAAACTCCGTTAGCTTTTCCGGGGTTATGGTGACCTTATCCTGAAGGGTAACGATATCGTTTGCCCGCGTATATTCCTGCAGGTCTTTTTCCGATTTTTCAAGTTTTGTCTTCTCTTCCTCCGCCTTTTTTGTCATCCACTCAATGGAATACCTGGAGGCGCTCATCCTCATGTCAAGGATCTCTTCCATGTAAGCCTTTGCGACCGTATTTGCAACCAGTGCGGCGAATTCCGGGTTTCCGGATAAAAAGCTGATACTCACAATCTTGCTGTTTTTCACGGGGCTGACAACGATGCCGCCGCTGATAATGCCTGCCAGCAAATCGGCTTTTGTTTTGCCTCCTTCGGGAGACATATTTTTCATGGAGCCTTTAAAATATGTTTCGTATGTATTTTCGAGCGAAAGCATCTTGACTACTTTCTGTGCAACAGACATGCCCCTGATAAGCTGATATTGAGTTTCATAAAACTCGGGTTCATACGGCGTGGAATAAAGATATGCCATTGAAAGGTTGGCGGGCTCGACTTTTTCTATCAATACCTTTGTTGACGCCCTATAGACGGGTGAAGATGAGAGCGTGCCGATCAATACTACTGCAAAGACGATGGCAAAGAAGGTATATACCATGTACCTTCTTTTATAAACTATCTTCAGATAATCCCGTAAATGTATTTCTTGTTCTTGCATATATTCAGAAAAAACTTTCCGGCACGACTATGACGTCATCGGGCAGAACGGGCTCATCCATTTTGACTTTTTCAAGCACTTCTTCCTTCCCGCCGACTTTTCTGATAATCTTGACCCTGCCTTTTGACGCCTTGTCGGTAAATCCGCCGCCCATCGTGATGGCCTTTATGACCGTAGCGCCTTCTTCATATTTATAGGCATCCGGTTTTTTGATCTCGCCGGTCACATAAAAAACACCTGCCTTGGTTATATAGATGCTGTCGCCGTCCATAATAGGTATATCTAAAGACGCATCGCCCTTTTCAATAAGCCGCTTGAGATCAATGTTTATGACGTTTTCATTCTGCTCCGCAGGGCCGATCTTTCTTTTAATCATAGCATTGTCACCTGCATTCTTTGTAAGACCGCCTGCCTCGGAAAGAAGCGCCAGAAAAGTGGTCTGTCCCGGAAGGACATAAAGCCCGGGCTTGGTTACTTCCCCCATTATGAAAGCCTTCTTACTTCTGAACTCCTGTATGAAAATACTCACCTGAGGGCTCACTATATAACCGTCCGACAGGAGCGCGGCTATCTTCTGAGCGATCTGCCCGAGAGTAAAGCCTTTCACCTGAATCTGCCCTATCAGTGGAAAGACGATGACGCCGTCGCCGCTTACCCGCGCAGTGGTAGTCAGGTCATCATGGTCATAAATGGTGATCTTCAAAACATCGCCTTCTCCTATGACGTAGTCTTGCGCAAAAGTAAGAGCGCATAAGACAAAGGCGATGAAGAAAATAGAAAAGAATAATAGTTTCTTCATAGTACAAGTCGTTTATCTGATACTTATATAATTATATATTAAAAACAATAGGATAATAAAGCACGATTAATCAATCCCGACAATTCCCGGTGACATCATAAGGGATTGCCGAATCGAAGGAGAAACCGGGGAAACGC
>JBAZWR010000157.1:0-5717 GCA_041660325.1 Thermodesulfovibrionales bacterium
TCTCGAAGCTTGATGTATAGTTGGTCAAGTGGTATGCCAACGAAGAAATGGATTTGTGGATTATTGAGCAATGGCGTTAGATCAGTGACATTCATCGCGCATTGGAAAAGTTCTAGGTCTTTCTCGAAGATCATCACGGCTTGAGTTTGATGTTCTTTGGCCTTGAATTGAAGCCAATATAGTACCTCATAAAAAAGCCCCGCGCCACAAAAGATAGGGATTTTTGCATTTGAACATTTAAAGCCGCGAAATTGCTCTTCACAATATTTCATCATATTGCCGACATAATATGGAACGCCGTTTACCATAACATTTGGTATACAATTCTCATGCTGAAACAATTGATATTTCTCAATTTTTACAAGATTTAGCATTAGGGCTAAATCGGGATAGCGTTGCATTAGTGCTTCCATGTTTTTTTTGTAGATATTAGGATCAGTTTTCATGTGGTCGCTCCTTTAGTCGGCGCAATCTCTGTCCATCGCGCATTTTGGCACGAGTTTCTTCGGAATGCTTATATCCCATAGATCTCTGATTGCCTATTAGTGTCATACTGATTTTTGCCTTAGTTTCCTCTGAGAGCCTGCGCTCTCTAAGCTTTTTAATCGTTTCCGCGGAGTGCTTATATCCCAGCGTATGCATGTTTCCGTATAAAGAATTTAAAAGCTTTTCCCTTCGTTCCTCGGAAAGCTTTTTACCCATATGCGCAATGCTCAGTTTTTTTCTGTGCTCAGGCGAGAAAACTCTACCCTTTTGGGAGATACTCATATTTTTCTTGTGTTCTTCTGAAGATATTCGCCCTAGACAACTACTGGCGTTGGGACAAATATTGTATTCTGGTTTCAGAAGTTTGATATAATAATCTTCCCTACTGATAACATCTTCTGGTTTATCGACAACCTCAACAATGGAAAACCTGAAAGCATTTTTGCCATACTTCAGATAAGCGTTTTGTAAGTGACAACTATGATGAATCCCACGTAAGAGAGCGCTGAGGTGTTCATTCCATCGTTGCTCAAAATTCCGCGACGTACTACCAATGTAAATATTTCCATTGACTTCGTTTAAGATCTGGTAAACCCCAAAAGGCATAACAAAAACACCTCCGTCGTGTTATCCGATTATTTAGTATGGGAAGGCGGCTCGGAAAACCGCTTTTCGCCCCGTCGGGCTATCCCACCTTTATATTATATCACATTTTCAATGCTTTGTCTTATTTCATCCACTGTCAGAAACACATTGTTATCAGAAGTGTAGTCGATATCAAGAGATTCATGCAACTTTTCTCCTGGTCTTATGCCCACAATTTTGTACGGCATATCCAAAGCTTTGCAAAGGTCGGTAATTCTCACACTTGGAAGTCTGGGAATGAACAACTCATTTCCCTGCATGCTTTCAATACTGTCCTCAACAAAATGAAGGACCTTATCCATCTCCATCCAAAATCTGGTCATGCGATCATCTGTGACCGGCAAATACTTTGCGCCTTCGGCAATTAACTTTTTAAATACTGGAACCACTGAACCATTTGAGCCGCACACATTTCCATATCTGCACACAGAAAACCTAATATCATCATTTGCGGCAGTCATGTTGGCATTTAACCATAAGTGCTCTGCTAATGTTTTTGTGGCACCATATGTATTAGCAGGAGCCACGGCTTTGTCAGTAGATATCAACAAGCACTTGTGAACACCCCGTTCAATGCAGGCATCAATAGTATTTTGGGTTCCTATAACATTTGTCTGAAGTGCCTCAAAAGGATTGTATTGGCACGTAGGAAGACATTTAATGGCAGAGGCGTGGATTACTATGTCTACACCTTTAAGGGCCTTTAAGAGCCTGTCTTTGTCCCTTACGTCACCTATAAACCAGCGCATACATTGAGGATTTCCCAATTCATTGCGGAGGTTTTGTTGCTTCAACCAATCCCTGGAAAAGCAGATAAGTTTCTTTGGATTCTTAGCCAATAAATATTTAGCAAAAGCCGATCCGAATGAACCTGTAAGACCAGTTATCAAAACTATCTTGTCGCTCCAGTCCATCTTCCCACTCCTATTCAAAATTCTTTGCAAAAAGTTGCGGAGTCGTTTCTATCCTCAACTTCGGAAAGCTAACAAAATCCGAATCCGTTTCCGCCTCTATGGAAATCTTTTGCAATCCCTGGACTAACTTCCCATTCAGATATAATTTTCCGATTCCAGTCTCTTTTTCTTGCATATAAAGCAAGGTTGGTGTGTTTTCAAAAGCACTATGAATCTTAGGCTTATGCTTGCAGCCAATATGATCGAATCCAATACAGCCATTGCAAGGACATTCTTTAACATGCGGGCAAATACTTCCGATATTGCTCATTTTATCCCACCTCATTGCCTCTAAATTTTTACCTTCATAAACTTCCTGCCAATTTGCATGATATCATTGTCCTTAATCTCCCCATGATAATAACCCTTTGGCACGGTAACGGTTTCATCGTCATCAATGATTTTCACAGCCCCTTGATCTATCAGCCTTCTTGCTTCACTATTTGATTTTGTAAGGCCGCAAAGACAAAGTAGTTTCGGGAGATAGGGGAAATAAATCATAAGACTTCCCGCAGCATCTCCGGCGTTCTCATAAAAGGGCCAGCATCAAAGCCGGTAGAATCTGGGAGGCCGTAATGCATTTCGATTATCTCGGGTTGGTATTTGTGCCACAGTTCAAAGTCGGTGGTGTGGTCGCTTACGGCATTATTTAAAAACCCTGTTTCCCATTTGTTCTCAGGTAGAAACAGTTGCTTGTATAAAAACTTATCTTCGTATTCTTGAAGCGTTGCAGGATAACTTGATATACAACATAACTGAATGATATTATCACCAAAATATTCAGTTTCGCCGCCGTTGTCTACCAATCGGTATTCATCTTGACTCCCAACACTCACATAAATCGGAATTTCCCTGGGAATTTTACCGATCAGCCAATCCAGTTCCCGCCTGTTCGCTATCTTCACGAAGGGCACATCAAACTGCAATAAAAAATCCAGGCTCTCTTTGTCAAACACGCTGGACGTTGTTTTATACCCTAGCTGTTGAGCGTAGACATAAGCCATTTCAAATATTGTTCGATCAAGCGGGATATTGTCACCGGCTTCTTTGAAAAGCTGCCATTTGATAATGACTTCGTGCTTACCGGAATCGACTTTTTTTAGTTCATCCAGCATTCGTTTGGTATAATTCCAATCGTTGCGGCAGGTATTCCCGGATCCAGCGTCAAGGATAATTTTAGCCATATTTTATCGCTCCTTATTTAATCAGTTAACTGCCTTCTTATTTTGTAAAACACACTTGCAATATTGCTTGCCTCTTCTTTCTCGAAAATATCTATAAATTCATCAAGTAGGTTTTTGGCGTTGTTGATTTTCTTTTCTGCACTCTTAAGTTTTTCTATAAGTACAATGTCTGGTATATGTTGATATACTTCACCATTTTCAGACGCTGAACATATTTCCATGCTTTATCGCTCCCCTCACATTATTTTGCCTTGCCTAAAATGTCCTTAATGGGCGTATCCCACCCCTGTTCCAGCAGGTGCGCGTATGCGTCCTTATCCCTCACACGGTGATAAGTCAGTTGCGGTAGCGGATCAACCTTACCTAAACATATCTCCGGCCACATGCGATAAAAAAGAGCCTCTATCTTTTCAGACAGGCTCTTGTAGGTTGACCGCAGGGTATGTATTTCAATGTCAAAAAATGCTTCCTCCCGGGCGATTATGCCCCCGGTATCTATGCTTCCATCAAGGTAATGGATCGTCACCCCTTTGGGCGTATCCTCCAGGAAGCTCCACAGATTAGGATCGGCCCCCCGGTTATAGGGAAGATAGCTAATATGCAGGTTGATTGCCCGGCCCTTGAATCTGTCCGTTACCTCCTTGGCAATCTTGCGCCGGTAACCGTAAGAAATGATGAAGTCGATTCCTTCCAGCATCTCGTCAGTTAACAGTTCAACTGAATGCACAACCTCGTCGCCGTGTGACCGTAGAAATTCAATTAAGCGTTTGTGTGGGCTGAGATATAAGATTTTCATGCTCCAGGTAGTCCCCCTTGTTAAAGTTAATGTAGCGACTGTTCCAATAACCACCGTTATGGTATTTTCGATTGGTCAACATTGACACCTTGCAGTTATATTCCGCCGCTACCGCAAGCCAAAGGTGAATGTTGGGATTGCAGTCGTATGCCTCGGTAAAAATATTCTCCAGGTTCATGTTCATGAAGCCTTCGTGAAGAAGCAGCTTCAAGACATCCGGAAAGTTCGCATCAATAGTATGGTCCGGCTTTAGCAATAGACTTATTTCGGCTAGGCGGTTTTCGTGTTGGATGTTTTCTACGCCGCACATGCCAATTAATATATTCTGTTGCAGTTGCATACCGCCAATAGTAGTAACGTCAGAAATAATCCACACGCCCCAATACCGTGCATTGGCCTGGCGATTGCAAATAACATCCCGGTAGAAGGTTTCCTGTTGCTCCTGCGTCAACAAAAAAGGCGTTCGGAGAGCCGACAAACTCTCGTTACGCCATTGTCGGACCTGTTCTAGGTCTGGAAGGGATAGGGTTTTGAGTTTCATTTTATCGCTCCTTCTATTATTTTTTAGGACATAATTCACATTTATACGGGATATCTCCTGCGTTCAATTCAAGTTTCTTGTTAAATGCATTACATATGACGGTTTTTTCTCCGTTTACCAAATGTAAAGATGTTCTAAATTGGCAATGATAAACATCGTTTAATATATGCCCTTCTTGATGTGTTATTCGTGTACATAGTTCTCCGTCTGGTATTTCATAAGTTATTTTTATTTGCCCCATTTTATCGCTCCCTTAATGTTTTTTTAAAGCCAGCCATAGATCGTATAGCCGGATTCTTGACCTACATATGGCAGGTAAGACATTTGCTCCAAAATTAATAGCACAGTCCGGCCGGGGAGCGACCGGCACACGGCAATAGCCGGGGCTGCGCTAAAGGTTGGCTACTATATTAGTTAAGCCTTGAGATTTGGTGCTAGGCCTAAAAGGAAACGCTGTTTATTCGTCCACCATTAAGCTTATCTTTGCTTTTCCGTTGTAATCATCACGATAAACATCTTGCTCAGTCGTTAAAATTGCCTTATCTGCACTTAATATCTCTTCCCCGTTTTCAAGGTTTACTATCTTTAAATCTTTGACAGTTTGAGTTTTAATTACTGTAGCCATAATTAGCCCATCCCCTTCAGCTATTCTAGCGATTTATTATGACTGATAATAGCCATAAGCACTACAGCACATCCTGTAAAATAAAAACCATATAATGCTATGATCATCTATCCCATCCCCTTCAGCCAACTCAGCACAATGTTCTCCTCGACCTCCTCGCAGACAGGGCAAAGGTTGTCTGCATAGCCAAGTGACTTGAATAGGGGCATCTTGTAGATAGGTTGGATGTAATGGCGCTTAAAATTAAAGTTTTCCGGTGGCAACATGGTCGGTTGTTGCAGCATCCAAGCATACCTGTAGAAAGAATGCTCACACTCCGGTCTAACCTTCACCGGGAAATACTTCGCATGTTCCCTAACTGTTTGCAGGATGCCGTCGAGCTTCTTTAACTGCTCCCGGGCGATCGCGGCGGAGAGCTCTGTCATGCGGAGGTTAAGGCCAACTAAAGTATGTAAGAAATACCATTCCATTGGCGGCTTTTTAACAT
>JBAZWR010000158.1:0-5686 GCA_041660325.1 Thermodesulfovibrionales bacterium
ACGACGGTGCAACGGAGTCTGCGGTAATCCCACCTGCAGA
Source organism: Thermodesulfovibrionales bacterium (assembly GCA_041660325.1). Taxonomy (GTDB): domain Bacteria; phylum Nitrospirota; class Thermodesulfovibrionia; order Thermodesulfovibrionales; family SM23-35; genus DYFC01. The sequence goes on from JBAZWR010000158.1 coordinate 41, forward strand.
TGTAAACTTACTGATAATCCGGTCAAGCACGGACCCTACTACCAGCTTAGCTTTACCAGAAAAGGCAGAAGCAAAACGGAGTTCGTCAAATCAGAGGATGTGAAAGAGGTCAGACTTCAACTGAAGAATTATCAGCTATTCAAAAAACTTATCGATGAATGGGTAGAACTGTCATTAAATATTGCTCGTCTGCGGAGGCATAAATAGGGTATAATTCCCATAAGAACTTTGCACTGACAAGTAAATAACATCGTTTTGTTATTGAGAATTAAGAATGATTGAGCTAAAAGAGAAGTTACAGATCGCTCTCTGGTTATTTTTGCATACCCTATACAAGGACAAATTGTTATGTCTGTTTACTATCATAAGGCACCTTATTCAATACTCCTTTTTTCCTCACTTGACCCCGAGAGATGTTATGATAGCATTAAAAGGCGACATCTTTTTCTTCCGAGAATTTACCGGGGAAATCAGCATGTACAAACAGATATACATCAACAGGATCTACGATTCCCATCCTGATTTCCGTGCTGATGGTAATACCAACGCCATTGTCTTTGACATTGGTGCAAATATCGGCATCTACACAGTCAGGACTGCGAAAACATATGCTAATTGCATGGTATACAGCTTTGAGCCGAACCCTGATGTATATGCAAGACTGAAAAAAAATATCTCTCTGAATAAACTGAACAATGTAAAACCCTTTCCTTTAGGCTTCGCTGACAGAAAAACAACGGCCTACCTGGATGCAGAACAATCAACAGTCCTGGGGAGAATATCATATGAAAAAGGACAGACCGAGGTAGATCTGGAAACGCTGGATCTGTTTGTTGCAAAAGAACCGGTCCACAGAATTGATATTCTGAAAATAGATGTCGAAGGATTTGAACTTTCCGTATTGAAAGGCGCTGAGCATGTATTGCAACGGGTAAAAAGAATTGTTATGGAATGCGACAAAGCATTGGAACAACAAGTTTGCACATACCTTGAGGACAAAGGTTTTCGATTACTTATGAAGATTCCTCAATACAATATTTTATATTTCCATCCTAGAAACTAATTATGAGGATTATTATTTTGCCTCTTTACGGTATCGGAGATGTACTGATGACAACCCCTGCCCTAAGGAATTTAAAGGAAGAGTTGGATGTGGAAATTACATATCTTCACATGTTCAAAACCACGCGGGACATTCTCATGAATAACCCGTTTGTAGATAATAATATCCATTTCCCGTTTGCACAGGCAACAAAGATCAGCGGTTTGAGTTTTCTTATGACGTTCAGAAAAAAGTACGATTGTTCGATAAACTTTTATCCTTCAAACAGAAGGGACTACAATCTATCATCATTTATTGTCGGAAGTCCTATTCGGATCGGACATCGCTATACTCGTAACGACTTGTGGGAATTAAATTTCCTTAAAAACATGACGGTACAAGAAGATGATAGTCTGCATAACGTTGAAGAGAACCTGAGGCTCATAGATTTCTTGGGTATTAGGTATAAAAAGTCCTATCCTTTGGAGATCTACTTAACGGACGAAGAAAAGCTATTTGCTGATCAATGGCTCAGAGAGAAGAAGATTGGCAGCACAATGTTGATTGGTATTCATCCGGGAACCAGTGCTTTCAAGAACCATGATAGGAGAAGATGGCCGGAAATTTCCTTTGCAAGGCTTATTGATGCACTTGCCTCGGAAATACGGGATTGTTCTTTCTTTCTTTTTGGTGGTCCTGAAGAGAAATTATTGAGAGATAAGGTCACTTCGATGGTTCACGATAAAGAAAAGATTTTCTCTGTAGATTCCGTATCGGTAAGACAGGCTGCTTCTCTAATGAAAAAGTGCAGGCTTTGTATAAGTAATGATTCGGGGCCGATGCATATGGCTGCGGCTGTTAGAGTTCCAACAGTCGCTATTTTTGGACCTACAAATCCGGGCTGGGTAAGGCCCTGGGGCGTGAAATATAAAGTTGTAAGGTTAGGATTGCCTTGTAGCCCATGCTTTAGATATTCGCCAAGGCCGTTGAAATGTGTTGCAAATCTTGATTATGCCTGCCTGAAAAACATAAGTCTTGATCAGGTATATAACGCCTGTATTGAATTGCTTAAAGAAAAATCAGGTTAACTTTTTTTCAGATTGTCGTTCTTTTTCTATAAAAAATGGCATGCAATATGCTATAAAATATATATACCTGTATGAAAGCCTTAGTAATACTGCCAACATATAATGAAGTCGAAACGCTGCCCAAGGTTCTCTCAAAACTATCTGCTTACAACTGGCTGGATGCACTTATCGTAGATGATAATTCTGCCGACGGCACTGCAAAGGTAGTAGAAGACTGGCCGGGTGATTTAGGCCGGTTTCATATAATACATAGACCGATGAAACTGGGCCTGGGAAGCGCCTACGTTACGGGATTCAAATGGGGACTCGAATGTGGATATGACTATTTTTTTGAAATGGATTCGGATCTTTCCCATAATCCTGATTCGTTGCCATGGTTTATTAAGGAGATGGAAAAGGGTGGGTGCGACATGGTTATAGGTTCGAGATACACTAACGGGTCGATAAGTGTCGTCGGTTGGGACTTCAAGCGCCTTCTTATGTCAAAATTTGGCAATTTTTATGCATCGAAAATCCTTGGCCTGAATCTTTCGGACCTCACCAGCGGATTCAGGTGCTACAGGAGGCGAGTACTGGAGGCGATAAACCTTGACAGAATTTACTCGAACGGCTATGCGTTCCAGATCGAAATGGCATATCTCGCGGTGAAAGCCGGCCTTAAGGTCGGGGAAATGCCGATTATATTTTATGAACGGGGTCATGGCTCTTCGAAGATGTCAAAGAAGATCGTGAGAGAAGCAATCATCCTTCCATGGAGACTTAAGCTGAGAGAGATAAGAGACTCTATCAGTAAAATATTCTTAAAGAAAAAATATGTTAAAGAAGTATCTCGTTAACGGACTGTTTGTACTTGTAATTTTCCTGTTGATTGTTGGTGGCAGGGTATTTTATTTACAGAAAAATCATTACATTGCTGCAGAAAGATATTTCAGTGAAGCGAACTGGAAGCTTGCTATCAGAGAATATGATACAGCGATGCATTTTTATACACCCTGGTCGACTTATATAGACAAATCGGCAAAAAGGCTCTGGCAAATAGGTGAAATGTATGAGCGGGACGGCAAACTTGATTGGGCTAATATAGCATATTCTTCTATCAGAAGCTCTTTTTATTCTTCAAGGAGTCTCTTTACACCTGGAAGAGATTGGATAAACAAGTGCGATGATAAGATAGCAGACCTTAATGTCAAAATGTTAATTGAGGATGGTTCTATTAAAACAGAGGAAGCTGATGCTGAGAAAAAGAAACACCTCTATGTTATGAAAGTTGACAGGGCGCCAAATCCCGTTTGGTCAGTGCTCGTAGAGGCAGGTTTTTTCGGGTGGATAGCCTCTATTATATTTTTAATATTTAAAGGCATTGATGATACTGGAAAGACAAGGGGCAGGTTTGCCCTTTATGGTGCCTTATCCTTTATCTTCAGCTTTGCCATCTGGGTTGTATCTTTGCTAAAGGCTTAAATATAATTTGGTAGAGGATGTAAAAACCGGAACGAATAAAACAGGCAGATTAAAGGAGGAAGAAATGGGTAAGAGAGGCTTTACGCTTATAGAATTATTAATAGTTGTTGCAATAATCGGTATTCTTGCAGCTATTGCAATTCCTGCATATATCGGTCAGCAGAAAAGGGCGGCAAGAACAGAGGCATACAGCAACCTTGCAAATTTGAGACTCCTTGAGGAGCAGTTCTTTGCAGAGAACGGAAGATATACGGCAAATCTTGGCGCTGCTGGTAATACTGCTGCTGTTCGTGATGCAAATCTCGCTATAATTCAGGATACGGCAAATGATGCTGATATCGATGAACTACGAGGTTTTCGTCCCGGAGGTGGGGCGGGTTTCAGTTATAGAACAATCCAGAACAATCAGTTAAATACACCGGTAGCCAACCCGCCCGTATTGGCAGCATTAACCCCATGCTTTGTTGCCACAGCCACAGGCATTACAGGCACAAGGGTAGCTGGTGATATTTTCGCCATAGATTGCAATAACAATAAGAACTTCTAATAAATATTGCAGCCATAAGAAAAACGACATTCCTTGCACTTTCTGTCATCCACGTTTGACGGGAATCTCTATTTTCAAGGCGTAAGAGGAATGATGCGGGTCAGGCACGACGATGGCTAAACACTACTCCACAAACAGGAATTACAGCATCCCCGCCCTTGCAATAGTAAGTACGTTTATCTCTTGTGCTCCTGCTTTCAGGAGGGCTTTTGAACATGCGGCTGCCGTTGCGCCGGTGGTCACAACATCATCAACGAGCAGGATGCGGCTTCCTTTTATAGCCCCCTTGGCCGTAAAAGCGCCGGCAAGGTTTTTATGCCTTTCTGATGCAGAAAGCCCTACCTGTGGAGGTGTTTCCTTAATTTTAAAAAGAGTATCGATATTAAGCGGTATCCCGGTCTTTTTTGAAACAACCCGTGCTATCAGCAATGACTGATTGAAACCTCTCTGCCTTAATCCTTTTGCCGTTAATGGGACCGGCACTATAGCGTCCGCCTCCGGAATCGGGAGATTCGGCAATAACCCGCCAAGAGGCCGGGAGAGTCTTCTGAGGCCATAAAACTTAAATCGGCTTATCGCTTCCTTTAGAACGCCTTCATAGAGGCCATATGCGATTACACGGGCGTAAGGCGGGCTTTTTTTCATGCAGCCCCCGCAGAGCTGCGCATATTCGGATATAAAAGGCAAAGCGCATATGCCGCATGACGGGCCGGTATACTTTCTTATCCGTGACCAGCAGGACCTGCAGACAGGCGAGTGTATAAATATATCGGCGGCTTTCCCGCATACCGGACATTCGGAAGGATAAATACTGTTCAGGATATTGGAGATCAGGGGATGGATACCGGCAAAGGTGTTCCGCATTTGCCGCATTTTGGCCCGAATGAGAGCTTATTACTTAACACTTTGTTTTTAGCGCCGCAATTCGGGCAGCCGATTATCTGAAATTCCGGAACAGGCGGCTTTTCCGGTTCCGGTTCAGGTTTCGGACTTATTTCAATCTCGGTTTCGGTTTCGGGTTCTGCTTCATCGAGAAAGGGTTTTATGAAGTTTTGATATTTTGCATCCTGCCGAATCAATTCGACACCCATTCCATTATTCATGGTTGTTACCGGGTTCTTAATGGTTCTTCTGACAATTCCCTTAAGCAAAGATACGGTATTATCGGGCAGCATAATCTCAATGTCAACAGTAGTGCCGGGCGCAAACCCCCGGCTTGTCCTGATAAACAATCCGCTTACTGAAACATTACTCAATATGCCCCTGTAACTATGCTCACCTGAACTGAAGGTAACTTCAAGCCGTTTGGTAAACCTTTTAGTGCGCTTATATTCTCTGTCCCGTTCCATCAAAACTGTTCCTGAATCTGAATAAGCTCGTCTCTCCTCTGTCCTGTTGAGATTATATGCGCCTCAACGCCGAGCATGTTCTCGATCTTTTTCACATATGCCTTTGCCGCATCCGGGAGCTTTTCAAAATCCTTTATGCCGACGGTGCTATCTTTCCAT
>JBAZWR010000159.1:0-5506 GCA_041660325.1 Thermodesulfovibrionales bacterium
AATCATGAGTTGAATGCCGTCCATAAGGAAGCGCCGGTAAAAGTCGCCCTTGCCTTTCCCGATATATACGAAATCGGGATGTCCCATCTCGGTCTCAGAATTCTTTACAAGATCATAAACGATCTCCCTTTTGCATCTGCCGAAAGGGTCTTCTCGCCCTGGATTGACCTCGAGGCAGGGATAAAGGCAAAAGGCAGTCTGCTTTCATCCCTTGAATCAGGCCGTCCTCTCAATAAATTTGACATTGCGGGATTCAGCCTTCAATATGAGCTTTCCTATACGACCGTCCTGAATATGCTCAATCTTGGCGGAATCCCTTTAAAAACAAAAGACCGTATAAACAGCGGTGATCGTTATCCCCTTATAATTGCAGGGGGACCATGTACCGTAAACCCGATGCCTATGTCTCCGTTCATAGACGCCTTTTTGATCGGCGACGGTGAAGAAGCCGTAACCGAGATTTTAGAGACATATCACGGATGGAAAATGTCCGGAGACGACAACAAGGAATCCTTACTGAAAGCTTTGTCCGGGATTGAAGGTGTTTATGTTCCCATATTGCATCGTTCAGAGAATCTTAATTCATCCTTTGTAAAACGGCGTTTCATCGCTTCCCTCGACGACGCTCCGTATCCGGACAAACCGATAGTCCCTTATACGTCAATTGTCCATGACAGGATCAACATCGAGGTCTCCCGCGGCTGCCCTATGGGCTGCAGGTTCTGTCAGGCCGGCATGATCTACAGGCCCGTTCGGGAGAGAAGTCCGCAAAAAGCGCTTGAGCTTGCAGAAAAGGCATTAAAAAATACCGGATATGAAGAAGTTTCGTTCACCTCGCTGAGCGCCGGTGATTACAGTTGTCTTTTGCAGCTTACACAAGAATTCAATAATAGATTCGCCAAAGATAATATATCCCTTTCCCTGCCTTCTCTTAGAGTAGCGGCAGTAAACCGGGATTTAATCAGGGAGATCCGCACGGTAAGAAAGACCGGTTTTACTATAGCGCCTGAAGCCGGCACCGACAGGCTGAGGAAGGTCATCAATAAGGATTTTTCCGATGAGGATTATGAGAATTCTCTGACAGTGCTTTTTGACGAGGGCTGGCTCAATCTGAAATTATATTTCATGATAGGTCTTCCTACGGAAACCGATGAAGATATAGACGGCATCATTCACATGGCCTTGAAAGCTCAGAAAACGGCAAGAAAATATTCTAAAAGACGTGTGAATATCAACATAGGCGTTTCTCCCTTTGTTCCAAAGGCACACACGCCGTTTCAATGGTATGGGCAGCTGCCTGCAGAGGAATTGAAAAGCAAAAAGGACCGGATCAAAAGTGTCCTGTCGAAAAAAGGGTTGAATATCAAGGGGCATGATGTGGAAATGAGCTTTCTTGAGGCTGCTTTCGCCCGAGGGGATGAACGTCTTTCACCTCTGATCGAAATGGCATGGTCATTAGGCTGCAGACTTGACGGATGGTCCGAGGTGTTCGATTTCAGGAAGTGGGAAAAGGCAATGGAGGCCGTCGGATTGGACATAAAAGATTTTGCTCAAAGGCATTATGAACAGTCGGATTTCCTCCCATGGGACGGAATAGATATGGGCGTAACAAAGGAATTCCTCTGGCGGGAATACCGGAAGGCATTAACAGGCGGGCTTTCTTCCGACTGCAGGAAGGTTTGTCATAGCTGCGGACTTTCTTGCGATAAAGACCCGGGAAAAGTGAAAAGCGAAGAAACGGGGCCCCTTGCCTCGGATATGTCTGCAAGTCTCCGTATTTCCGTGTCTCCGGTCCTGTCCGTAAATCGTTTCAAGCCTGTCAGAATAAGGGTTGAATTTTCAAAGACGGGGATTCTGAAATACCTGTCGCACCTTGAGCTTATGATATTGTACCAGAGGGCCGTCAGACGGGCCGGGTTCCCGATAGAATATTCAAAGGGCTTTCATCCTGCGCCGGAGATTTCCTTTGGTCCGCCTCTTGGCGTCGGCATTGCAGGCTTAACCGAATATTTTGATATGAAGGTGACCCCTCCTTTTGATCTTATACGCAACAGGGACAAGCTGAATAGCCTGCTGCCGGAAGGGGCTTCAATCAGGTGCATGTCTGCCGTGCCGGCAAATGCCGAATCCCTGAACAGTTTTGTGACGTGCTATGAGTATGAGGTAAAAGGCGGCGACCTGTCTGGTGTCCGTGTATTTTTATCCGAAAAAGAAGTGCTTGCAAAAAGAGAGAAATATGATATAAATCTTAGAGAGATGGTGGAAGAAGCGGAAATTGTCGGAGAAGACGCCGCAAGAATAGTATTGGCAGACCGGGGAGATAAAAAAGTACGGCTTGGCGAGATCCTTCCCGTAGTGTTCAATACCCCGATGGAAGAGCTTACCGTCACGAGGACGGCCCTGTTCGGATGGGACAATGGATGGGTGAAACCAATAAATACATGCAAAATGCAACTGGTTAATAGTAAAGTATAGGTATGGACAGCGAAATACTAATTAATGTAACAAGAGACGAAATCAGGGTCGGCCTTCTCGAAGGAGGCCAGGTAGTTGAATTTTATGTTGAGAGAAAAAGGGATGCGAGTCTTGTCGGAAATATTTATAAAGGCAAGATAGTTAAGATCCTCCCCGGCATGCAATCCGCTTTTGTTGATGTAGGGCTTGAAAAGGCCGCCTTTCTGTATGTGACCGATATTCACGCAGCCATGGATGAATTCGCGCCTTTCCTTGACGAAGAGGAAAAGCTGAATTCCCTCGACCTGACAACAAAGCGGACCAGACCGGACTTGACGATTGAAGAATTGATACAGGAAGGGCAGGAAATCCTTGTACAGGTCTCGAAAGATCCTATCGGCGGCAAAGGTGCGCGGGTAACCTCATACGTAACAATACCGGGAAGATACCTTGTTCTCATGCCCGATGTCGAGCATATCGGCATATCAAGGAGGATCCCCGACGAACCTGAAAGGGCAAGGCTCAAGACAATTGTTGAGACTATAAGGCCGAAAGGATACGGTCTTATTATAAGAACTGCAAGCGAGGGATCAGGGGAAGAGGACCTGAAAAAAGACCTTGAGTTCCTTTTCCTCTTATGGGAAAACGTACAGAAGAAAAAAGACAGGGTGTCCGCACCTTCTATGCTTTACAGCGACCTTGACCTCGTCTACAGGAGCGTCCGGGACCTTATGGTGCAGAATGTAAAAAGACTTGTTGTAGACTCTCCGGATGAATATGAACGCATCAAAGATTTCGTCAGGAACTATTTCGAGAAACTCCTCGGCAATATTGAACTCTATGAAGGCACCGAGCCGATCTTTGACGCCTTCGGTATAGAATTCGATATATCGCGCGCCCTCGGACAGAAAGTCTGGTTGAAATCGGGCGGGTATATCGTCATTGACCAGACAGAGGCGATGACGGTCATCGACGTCAATACAGGCAAGTTTGTCGGCAAGGAAGAGCTTGAAGATACTATTCTCAAGACGAACCTTGAGGCGGTCAAGGAAATAGCCTATCAGATACGGCTTAGAAACCTCGGCGGCATCATTATTGTTGATTTTATCGATATGGAAAAATATGAAAACAGGGACAGGGTATTCAATGCCTTTGTCGAGGCGATGAAAAAAGACCGCGCAAAAAACACGATCTCTCATATCTCGGAACTCGGTTTGATACAGATGACCAGAAAGCGGGTAAGGGAAAGCCTCGGCAGGACACTTTGCGAGTCTTGCCCTTACTGCGAAGGCAAGGGTTTTGTGAAATCTCCAAGGACCCTCTCCTACGAAATATTCAGGAAAACGATAAGGCTTGCAACACACGGCGCTGAAAGGATTATTGTTACGGCGCACCCCTCCGTTGCCGAACTGCTATCCGATGAAGAGCGTGCAAGCGTTGAAGATATTGAAAGCAGATATAACGTAAAGATAACCATACGCGAAAGCCGCAGCTTCCATCAGGAAAATTATGAAGTAACGGTGTTATGAGAACATAGGCTGCCAATGTAGTGTCTGCCGGCCATTTTTGTGAAAATTAATAAGCTATCAAACCTGACCAATCTCCTTAAAGACATGCAGAGCGCCGTCCTTGCCTTTTCAGGCGGGGTGGACAGCGCGTTCTTGCTTAAGGTCATGCAGCTTGCGGGTATACGGGCGGTTGCCGTTACGGCAGTTTCGGAAATAATGCCTCGTCAGGAAGCGCTCTCGGCAAAAAAGATAGCAGAAGAGATCGGGATTGAACACAGAGTCATCCGGGCAGACGAACTCCGCAATGAAAATTTTATCAGGAACACCCCCGAGAGGTGTTTTTTTTGCAAGGATGAACGGTTCAGACAAATAAGTGATTTGGCCTCAAAAGAGGGTTTCAGATTTATTATAGACGGAAGCAATTCTGATGATCTTGATGATTACAGGCCCGGTGCAAAGGCTGCGGCAAGATACGGCGTAAGAAGCCCGCTTATTGAGGCGGGGCACTCAAAAAAAGACGTCAGGAAATATGCAAAAAAACTCGGGCTTGCCGTTTGGAATAAGCCTTCTTCTCCCTGCCTTGCAACAAGGATACCATATGGTCGGACGATTACAATAGAGGCTCTGAAAAGGATAGAGAAATCCGAAGAATTCCTGTGGTCTCTTGGCTTTATAAATGTACGGGTAAGAGACCATTATCCGTTGGCAAGGATTGAGGTGGAGAAAAAAGAAATCGATCTGCTCCTGAATCCGGAAAAACGGAAGATGATTAACGGGAAATTGAAGTCCTTTGGCTATGCATCCGTCTCCCTGGACCTTGAAGGTTTTAAAAGCGGCAGCATGAACAGCCTTCTGAAAAGTTAAAATATTCCATGGAAGACCGGAAATATATTAGCGAACTCTTAAAATGCGTGCGCTGCGGAAGCTGCAAGGCCTTTTGTCCGATTTATGATGAAGATTCCATGGAGTCTATGGGGGCAAGGGGAAGGCTTTCAATCCTGCTTGGGCTGTCGACAGGAAAACTCGTTTCTTCAAAGATTTTAAATCATCGAATCTTCAGTTGCACATTATGCGGCGCCTGTTCCGATCTTTGTCCTCTCGGCGTTGATATAAAAGAAGTTATATATCATGGCAGAAATATCCTCAAAAAGAGCGACCGGCAAAGAAGGCTTCTCCGTTTCCTGACGAAGTTTTTTACAAAAAGGCCGAACCTCTGTTTCAAGCTCCTCGGCATGACCCGGCACATGTTCCTCCCCTGTCTCTCGAAAAAAGGGCTTCTTCCTTTTCAGACTGAATTGCCCGACCACCGGTTCAGAGACAATGTTCAGGTCGTAACTGTCCCGAACAGGAAAGGCAGGGTTGCGGTTTTTACCGGATGCAGCATTAATTTTATCTATCCCCAACTGGGAGAATCTCTGATTAATGTCCTTCATACCCTCGGATATGAAGTTATCCTTCCCGCAGGCGAAGTCTGCTGCGGAGCGCCTCTGAGGACCCTCGGGCTTGAGGAAGAAGCCGCGGCAATGGCGGAGAAGAACCTCGAC
>JBAZWR010000160.1:0-5499 GCA_041660325.1 Thermodesulfovibrionales bacterium
GTTCAGGAAGAAGTTCTCGTTTTGATTTAACTGCGGTTAGGTATAAACTTTTGAACCATTTGTGAACCAAAAAAAGGACGGGTTAATGAATATAGCTAATTGTTTTTCAATTGAATTTTTGGTGCCGAAGGCGGGATTTGAACCTGTACGGGATATCACTTATCAGTATAAAAAATATTTTGGAATGAAAATGGTTTGATCATTTTGTTCAGTTTACTTTGTAGTACCTCTTATTTTAGTGTTTTGATTATCTCTCTTTAAGATTTCTAAAACTTCTTCATCTGTGAGGTCATACCAGTCTTCATATGCATCGGCGACAGCAAAGGGATACCCACTTCTGATATTGAGGCATACAAGTTCATCAACTTCTGGCAAAATGGAATCTACAGTTTTCTTAGATGCGGTAGGAACAGCAACAATTATTTTCAGTGGACTCTTTCTCTTAATAAAGTTAATAGCTGCAAGCATTGTGTAACCAGATGCAAGCCCATCATCAACAATAAAAACATTTTTGTTTTCCATGGAAGGAAAAGGCTTATCACCTCTAAAAACATGCCCTCGTTTTTTAATGACATCCTCTGTCTTTCTGATCTGTGTCGTTATCTCTTCTTTAGTCAAACCTATTTGATTCAGAAGGCTTTCATTTAAGATAACTTCTCCGTCAGAGCTCATTGCGCCAAATCCAGCTTCTGGATTGTTGGGTATCTGAATCTTCCTCACTATAATTAAATCGATTGGAAGACTTAGTGCTTGCATTATCTCAAATGCTATGGGAACACCCCCCGAGGGGATTGACAAAATTATTGAATCAGAACCTTTATACCTTAAGAGTTTTTGAGAAAGAAAACGGCCTGCATCACTTCTATCCTTGAAGACATACTTTCTATCTCTTAATGAGATTTCTTCGATTAAATTACCCATAATCTATTGGAGTACCCTAAATCATTATACCACTCCTAAAAGTAGATTTGGAGACATGATTTCAATCGGGGATCCTCAATAATATTTAAAAGATGAATATGCAAATATCTATGTGAACTATTCGGTGCAACAGGGCAGTTCAAGAGCGTTGCCTACAGGAAGGACTCTATTTTATCTCACAGAACCATTCCAAGGTCTTTTCATCGATATAGATTTTATAATGTTGATCATCATTCGTTTTGACTATAAAGAATCTCTTTCTCATCCGATTAGACAAACTTTCTTCAATCCACATGTCAACGATTTCGACAACGGTAATTTTCTCATCATTAATAAAAAAAGCTCTCGGGCTTTCGTTACCCCGATAACCTGAATAAGCTATAACCTTGATATTCTCATATGACATGGTATTCTGTTCGGCAGCACTGAGTCATTTTATCTGTAATGAACAAATTATAGCAGGTTTAATTCTTGGAAGTTTCGGGAAGGAGTTAACCGGGAGCATTATTGAAATACGGGTTTTTTATATGCTGCTTTGACGCTCCCTGATGTATGGATTTAAGGTACAATTAAATTATCATGATAGTCCTCGAAAATGTCGGCAAAGTCTTTAATGATAAGTGGGCGGTCAGGGGGATTGATATCCGGGCTGAAAGGGGAGAGGTCTTCGGCCTTCTCGGCCCGAATGCCGCCGGGAAAACAACGACCATCAAGATGATGACCGGACTTCTACGGCCTACGGAGGGAAAAATACTGATCAACGGGTTTGATATAATCGGAGAGCCGATAAAGGCAAAGTCGGCTTTCGGTTATGTGCCTGACAAGGCATTTCTTTATGAAAAACTCAAGGGCCGGGAATTTCTTAAATTCATTGCCTCTCTTCACGGAATTGGAAAAAATACGGCCCTCCGGAAAATCGATGAACTTACCGGATTTTTCGGCATAAAAGAGATTGAAAATGAACTAATCGAAAGCTACTCGCAGGGTATGAGGCAAAGGCTCCTCTTTCTGTCGGCGCTTATACACAACCCGCAAGTCCTTATTATAGACGAACCCTTTGTAGGACTTGATCCCTTTGGCGTGAGGATGCTTAAGGATGTAATATTACGATTGAGCGCGGAGGGTGTGACCATTTTTCTTGCAACGCACAGCCTCAATATCGCGGAAGAACTCTGCGACAGAGTCGGTCTCATCAGTAAAGGTTTGATCGTCAGTTTTAAAAAGAAAGAAGAGTTTATGAGAGAAGGCGGGCTTGAAGGTTTATTCATCAAAATAAACTCATGAGAACTTTGTTGTTATTATTATCTCCTAAAATACTATCCATCAGAAATTCTTTCACCCTAAAGGCTTTTCTGAAAAGACTTCCCTTTTTTCTTATCGGGCTCCTTTTCTGGTTAGGGTTCTATATCGGCACATTTAAAGTATTGGAGTTCATCCGCGGGATAGTTTTCTTCGGCGAAATACTGTCCAAAAAACTTCTCTCAATCGCTTTCTTCAGTCTCGGTATTTTCCTGATACTCAGCAACATTATTACCGCCTTATCTTCATTCTATATCTCAAAAGACATACCGTTCCTTATGTCCAAACCCATCAGGATAAGGCATATCCTCAGACTTAAAACCGTAGAAACCATCACAAGCTCGTCATGGATGGTATTGTCGTTCATACCTCCTTTTTTCATCGCTTATGGAGTGAATTATCGGGCGCCGTTATATTTCTATGTCGTGCTGACCCTCACTTTTATTTCTTTCATTCTTATTTCCGGAGGCATCGGAATAACACTGGCACATCTGCTTACAAGAATCTTCTCAGCCAAAAAAATACGTCTGGCGCTGCTTGCGGCAGGGCTTATGCTCTTTATTGCAATATACATTCTATTCAGAAGTCAGTGGTCCGCAAGCCCTGAGAGTCCCGATCAATTTTTCCTTTCCTTTTTGAAAATTAAAATCGAATCCCGGTTGCTGCCGGGTTTCTGGATGACCGAGTCTCTCATGCCCATTCTCAGCAGGCAGTCTCCGGAAATCTACTATCCTTTTCTGACAATATGTTTCGGAATGGTGATGCTTATGCTGTCCGGTATTACCGGAAACAGGCTGTACGGAAACAGTCTCGAAAAAATCCAGCCCTCGGCAAAATCCGTCATATCAACGGCAGCAGCGGGTTACTATCCGGGCGAAAAGCTTGCTTTCTTGTGGAAGGATATTAAAATATTCTTCAGGGACCCGGGACAGTGGTCACAGCTTTTTATCATCGGCGCCCTGATACTTATCTATATCTATAATTTCAGGACCCTGCCGCTCAAGACTCTTGCAGACGCTTTTCCATTCATAAAGGAGTTCTTGGTGCTTGTCAATATGCTGATGGCAGGTCTTGTGCTTTCCGCGGTTGCTGCGCGGTTTCTCTATTCGTCAATAAGCCTTGAAGGTACGGCATTCCGGATAATCAGGACGTCACCGGTAACCGTGAAGAAGCTGCTGCTATCCAAATTTATCTATGGATTTGTCCCGGTAACAGCGGTACTATTTGCCGTAGTCTTTATTGCAAACATAGCGATGGAGATAGATACCTTTCTCTCCATCTTATCGGCAGCCACAACGCTTTTATTGTGCATTTCCATAAGCGGACTCGGGGTAGGTATGGGCGCCATGTATCCGAAATTCAAATACGAAAATGCAGCCTCAATCTCAATGAGTCCCGGCGGTATGTTTTTTATGCTCATTGCCTTTCTGGTCGTGCTGCTAACGGTTTCCATTGAGGCATACTGTTTTTTTGTCTATAAAAAGACGTTGCTTTTGGATATAGAATTAACATTACTGCAAAAGATGTCGTTTGTTTGTGCAGGTCCGGCAATCCTGGTTATTAATACGGTTGCTTTTTATATACCCATGAAGCTCGGAAGGAAACGTCTTGAAGAAGATCTGAATATTTAAAGCTATATGAATTATAAGATAGAGTCGTTAATCTAAAAACTGCGGATGTCTAAAATAAATTTATTTAACCCGGATTATTCACAATTTTTCTGATTGAACTGAGGATAAAGTATTTGCGCTCATTCTCGGTCGTTCCTCCCTGCGAGGCTTTTGCCTCTTTATTTTCAAATACTGTATTTGACTATCGGCAAAAAAAACCGCTCAAATACTCTATCGTCGGTTGCCGTTGCCGATTTTATGCATAATCCGGGTTAGATATCCGCAGTTTCTCTGACAGTTTAATTGCCTTTTTCGGGTTATTCTTTTAAGCTCTGCCGTAAAAATTCTTTTACAAACACTGTTGCCTGCCGTATTTCTTCCGTCTGCGGCAGATGCGAAGCAAGCCTGTCTATATAGCCGTGTTCCGACAGTAATTCAAAGGTCGGCTTGAAATTCAGGTCAAATACCCACGAGAGCTGCAGGAGTTTAAAGTCATTCACCGTCCTGACCTGTAAATGGGGCGCTGTTTCTTTCTTGAAAATATGCGAAAGGACTTCCTGCGAATAT
Source organism: Thermodesulfovibrionales bacterium (assembly GCA_041660325.1). Classification (GTDB taxonomy): domain Bacteria; phylum Nitrospirota; class Thermodesulfovibrionia; order Thermodesulfovibrionales; family SM23-35; genus DYFC01. The sequence goes on from JBAZWR010000160.1 coordinate 4,398, forward strand.
TCCGGTGTATCGGGAAGGCCGAGTGTAATAGCCTCCGCCATGGTTTCGGGAGGGCCTTCAAAATGTTCCAGGAACACCCGCCATATATCCAGCTTGTCTGCATCCCGGATCAATTTAATAAACAGATTTATGTCTTCTCTCTCTTTTTTCGGGACGGAGAAGGCATTGTGGAACTTTACGGACTCGATAATCAACTCCTGTTCTTCCGGGGGAAGGTTTTGTAGGACTTTGTGCTCGATAAGAGTTTCAGCCCCTAACAGGCCGTGATTAACGGATATGACGTCCCTGAAGGTTTTGAAGCGGGCGTACTGCGGGAACCTCCCGATGTCATGAAAAAGGGCTACCGTCTCCGCCGGCATAAGATGGTTATCGTTTAAAGATAATCCTTTAACTATTGCGATCATATTCTCACATACCTTAAAGGTATGTTGCTCTTTCAATAAAATATTCTTCTGATCGCCGATATCGGCAGTATAGAAGGACTTGCAAAAACCGGAAAACCATTGCCTGAAGAATTCTAAATCAGCCTTAATCATTTATATTCCCGATCCATTAAATTAAAGATAATTTATTTTAACCCAAATCCGGTGATAAGATTTGTCTCTACATGGTTTTATTACAAGGGCGATTGAAAAGACAGTCAAGGAATAATAATTATTACAACTCACTCCATTAATACAAATAAGTAGGACATAATTGTAGTATAGCTACAAAATTGTAGAGTGTGTCGGGCTCTGCTTTCATTAAAAACAGTGCGTTACGGCTGGCACGGTTTTAGCTTTATACTTTTAGTTGATGGAGGAAAGCAAATGGATACATTAACGGACAAAGTCAAGGAAATCGAAAAGGAAGAGATAATCAATGCGTTGAAGGAATGCAGATGGATCATGTCAAGGGCGGCGAGAAAACTTGGCATCACCGAAAGAATGATCGGATATAAGACGAAAAAGTACAAGATCAGGAAAGAGGAGGTGAAGTATATCGAAGATGATCCGATGAACAATTAATAGTAATAGCGCCGGTCACAAAAAATATATTAAATGCATCCGTTGATTAATTAAGAGGAGGGAATGGTGAAGAAAAGGATTGTAACAATCGGCTT
>JBAZWR010000161.1:0-5495 GCA_041660325.1 Thermodesulfovibrionales bacterium
GCTTAAAAGCTTTTTAATCATATCTGCCTTTCAAATTGAGAGCTTGTTTTGCAACGTTTTAGGATAAATAAGGCAAGAAGGGTAAAGGGGATCATCCTTGTCAGGTAACAAATCATGAAATTTCTTATCACCGGCGCAAAAGGACAGCTTGCAACCGATTTCCCCGCGGCTTTGAAAGACTTCAATCATGAAGTCCTGGCGCTGGACAGAGAGGGCCTCGACATAGCGGATTTAGACGGCGTTATGAAAACGGTTTCTCAGTATCAACCGGAGGTCGTACTTAACTGTGCGGCTTATAATCTGGTTGATAAGGCGGAAGAAGAACCCGCTGTCGCCTTCAGAGTCAATGCAAAAGGTGTAAGGAATCTGGCCGCAGTATGCAAAAAAAACAATATACTCCTTGTACATTATGGCAGCGATTATGTTTTTGACGGAACTAAGGAGGACTTTTACAAAGAAGAGGATGACCCCCGTCCCATCAATATTTATGGAGAGAGTAAATTAGAGGGTGAACGGCGTCTGCAGGAGGAGACGGACAAGTTTCTGCTGTTAAGACTGAGTTGGGTATTCGGAGAAGGGCAACAGAATTTTCTTTATAAACTGTCGGAGTGGACCAAAAAGAGCAGGATACTCAGGATAGTCAGCGACCAGATATCCGTGCCGACCTACACAAAGGATATCGTGAGCCTGACCCTGTTTGCGATCAACAAGGGCTTGAGAGGTATATACCATCTCACCAACAGCGGCTATGCCTCGCGTTATGAAGTGGCGCGGTATTTTACGGAACGTATGGGTCTTGATAATCTCATATTGCCTGTAAACTCGGACTATTTCCCCGTGCCTGCAAAAAGGCCGTTCTTTTCCGCAATGTCCAACCGCAAGCTTGCAGACGAATTAAATGTGGAAATCCCGGACTGGAGAACAGGTATAGACAGATATATAGAGTCGGTATTCAAAAAAGAGGAGATATGATTAACAAGCTCTTAATAACAGGCGGTGCGGGTTTTATTGGGAGTGAATTCGTCAGGAAGGCGGTTTCAAAAGGCTATGAAATTGTCGTCATTGATAACCTAAGCTATGCCGGAGATATGCAAAGGCTGAAAGAAGTTGCGGGAAGGGTCAAGTTTTTCAAAACAGATATAACCGACAGGGAAGCCGTTAAAGGTATTTTTGGATCGGCAACCCCCGAGGCCGTCGTCCACTGGGCGGCAGAGAGCCACGTTGACCGGAGCATCCTCGACGCCTCTCCTTTCCTTGATACGAATATCAGGGGCACGCAGGTCCTGCTCGACCTTTCGAGAGAATTCGGAATAAAAGAATTCATCAATGTCTCGACCGATGAGGTATATGGCGATCTCGGCGAGTCCGGGCAGTTTTTTGAGACAACCCCTCTGAACCCGAGTTCTCCCTATTCAGTCAGCAAGGCGTCCGCGGATATGCTCGGCAGGGCTTATCATAGAACATACGGCCTGCCTGTTATAACGGTGCGGCCCTCGAACAATTACGGGCCATGGCAGTATCCTGAAAAACTCATACCCGTCGTAGTCCTGAAAGCCCTGCACAATGAGAGAATTCCCGTCTATGGGAAAGGCGAGAACATTCGGGAGTGGTTGTACGTATCAGATTGTACCGAAGCGGTTCTTGAAGTCCTTGAAAAGGGGAATGCCGGAGATATTTACAATATCGGCAGCGGTGAAGAAAAAAGAAATATCGAGGTTGTGAAAGCGATTCTGGCTATATTGGGAAAATCGGAAGACCTCATAGAGTTTGTAAAAGACAGGCCCGGACACGATTTCAGGTATTCCCTAAACGCAACAAAGATCAACAACGAACTCGGATGGAAAACAAAGGTCCGTTTCGAAAAAGGCATCGAAACGACGGTAAAATGGTATGTGGATAATATAGAATGGGCAAATAAAAAAGTAAGCACTATGAACTAAGCAGTACGCATAAAGAAATGGCGCCTACTGCGTACCGAGTACTTTTGTAATATGAACGATAAAGTCTTCAGAGAATACGACATAAGGGGAATTGCGGGGAAAGACATTGACGGCGATTTTGCTTTCCTGCTGGGCAAGGCATTCGGCGTATACCTTAAAAACACGAATCCACGCGCGGAACAGGTCAGCGTCGGCAGAGACGGGAGATTGAGTTCCGAAACTCTGGCGTCACATGTGATTCAGGGGATCATTGCTGCGGGCATAGACGTATATGACATCGGCCTCTGCCCTACCCCGTTGCAATATTTTTCGATCCACCATCTAAAGCTGGACGGCGGCGTTATGGTTACGGGAAGCCATAACCCGTCCGCATACAACGGTTTTAAAGTGAGCGTCGGCAAGGAGACCATATTCGGGGAAAAAATCCAAAGACTCAAGACGATCATGCAGAAAAATGAATGCCGCGAAAGCAATAAGAAGGGACAAATAAAAGACTACGATATTATTGATGCGTATACCCGATTCATGGAAAGGCGTTTTTCCTATTTGTCAGGTGAACAATACAAAACACCTGTCGTTGTAGTTGATGCAGGGAACGGGACCGGAGGTATTGTAGCTCCAAGGATACTGGAGTCTATGGGGTGCAAAGTTATACCGCTTTACTGCGATCCGGATGGAAGGTTCCCTAACCACCATCCCGATCCGACCGTAGTGGAATATATCCAGGACCTGATAAAAACGACAAAGGAACGGCAGGCCGACATCGGCATCGGCTATGACGGAGACGCCGACCGCATCGGAGTAGTTGACGGCTCCGGAAACGTCATATGGGGCGACCGGATCATGATCGTCCTGTCCAGGGATATCCTGAGCAGAAAACCCGGAGCTGTTATTATCGGGGACGTCAAGTGTTCGCAGGTTATGTTCGATGATATCGAGAAACATGGCGGAAGACCCGTTATGTGGAAGACCGGCCATTCCCTTATAAAGGACAAGATGAAACAGGAGCAGGCAGCGCTTGCAGGCGAATTCAGCGGCCATATATTCATAGCCGACGATTATTATGGTTTTGACGACGCCCTTTATACATCCTTCCGTCTCGTCGAGATCATGAAGAGAACCGGCCTCGGGATCGAAGATTTGCTCTCCGGTGTGCCCCTGCTGCATTACACGCCCGAAATACGGATTGAATGTGAAGATGAGCGTAAGCGGCTGTTGGTGGAAGCATTGGCAGCCCGGTGCAAAGAATATTTCAGGACAGGAAAAGGTCCTCTGCCGATCAAGAAGATATATGATATTGACGGCGCAAGGATCGTCTTTGAAAAGGGATGGGGACTCGTAAGGTCAAGCAACACCCAGCCGGTAATTGTCATGCGCTTTGAAGCGGAAGACGAAGAATCGCTTAAACAATATAAATTATTTCTGGAAAACGAACTGAAAAAAGCGGAAGGGGGTTTTAGCAAATGAAGGCATTGATCCTTGCAGGCGGGTCAGGCACACGCCTATGGCCGCTCAGCAGAAAGAATTATCCCAAACAATTTCTGAAGCTTCATTCCGGGAGTTCTCTTCTTCAGCAAACAATCCAAAGGCTTACGACGGTTTTCCCGGCGAACGATATGATCGTTATGACTAATAATGAGTACAAGTTTCATGTCCGGTCGGATCTCGATGCCATTTTTGATAAGCATTCGCAGGACGGCAATATTATACTTGAACCCATAGGCAGAAATACCGCGCCTGCCATAGCTCTGGGAATAAAGTATTGTATGGAAAGGCTCGGAGCGGCAAACGATGAAACGCTTTTCATATTGCCTTCGGACCACATCATCAAACCCGTTGAAAAGTTTGCGGAGCATATCAGGTATTCGGAACAAATTGCAAAAAAAGGATATATCGTGACCTTCGGCGTAAAACCCACAAGACCGGAAACCGGCTACGGATATATAAAAGCCGGGAGCAAAGAGCGGACGCCGGATAGCAACGGCTATTACCTTGTCGAACGGTTTACCGAGAAGCCGGATGCCGAGACTGCGCGGCATTATATCGATGACGGCAATTACTACTGGAATTCCGGAATGTTTGCCTTCAGCATCGGGACCATGCTCGGGGAGTTTGCGAAATACGCGCCTGAGATCGGGAAAATGCTCGAGCTGAGTTTTGACGATCTTGTTTCGCAGTTCGGTAAGATGCCCGATATATCGATTGACTATGCCGTTGCCGAAAAATCGGACAGAATGGCGGTACTGCCGATGGATGTTTACTGGAACGATATCGGCTCCTGGGATTCCTTGTATGAAATTGCAGACAAAGACGATATGGGAAATGTCAAAATGGGGGATGTTATCACAACGGATACAAAGGACACTCTCATAATCAGCAATAAGAGGCTTATTTCCACCATTGGACTGGAGGATTGTCTTATCGTCGATACTGATGACGCCGTTTTAATTGCAAAAAAAGGAGAGACCCAGAAGGTCAGGGACGTTGTGAACATCCTGAATAAAAACAACAGAAAAGAGGCCCTCGAACATCTTACGACATACCGCCCGTGGGGGAGTTATACCATTCTTGAAGAGGGCGAGCGATATAAAATCAAAAGGATAGTGGTCAACCCCGGTGAACGGTTGAGCCTTCAGATGCACTATCACCGGTCCGAGCACTGGGTGGTCATCAAAGGGGCCGCGAAGGTGACGATAGGAGAAACGGAAAGTCATATACACGAGAATGAATCCATATATGTCCCCAAGTCAACCCTCCACAGACTTGAAAATCCGGGGAAGGTCTCCCTGGAGATCATCGAAGTGCAGAACGGTGAATATGTAGGCGAGGACGACATCGTCAGGCTGGATGATATATATGGCAGGCATGAAAGACGGGAAAACTAAGATCGTAGGAGAAAATATAAATATGATTCTTTCAGAAAAAATAAAAAACAGGTCCGCGCGTATCGGCGTCATTGGTCTCGGCTATGTCGGCCTGCCTCTTGTTATTCGTTTCTGTGAAGAGAGCTTTCGTGTTATCGGATTTGATATCGATCCGGTTAAAGTGGAGAAATTGAACCGCGGCGAGAGCTATATCAAGAATATACCCCCGGAGAGACTAAAAGAGATAATTAATAAAAAGGCTTTTGAAGCCTCATCCGATTACCGGCGGTTAAAGGAGGTTGACTGCATTATCATCTGCGTGCCGACCCCTTTGAAGAAGAACAAGGACCCCGACCTGAGTTACGTCAAAATGACCTCTGATGAAATAGCCCGGCACTTAAGAAAAGGACATTTGGTGTCTCTTGAAAGCACGACCTATCCCGGCACGACCAGGGAGATCCTGCTGCCCGGTTTCGAGGCCAAAGGATTGAAGGCCGGAAAGGACTTTTTTCTTGTCTTTTCACCGGAGCGCGAAGACCCCGGCAACCCGAAATATAATACAAGAAATATCCCTAAGGTAGTCGGCGGCATAACCCCTCAATGCACCGAGGCAGGCAGAACGCTATATGAGCAGATCATCGACAGGGTCATAACCGTACAGTCTACCGAGGTGGCGGAATTTACAAAACTG
>JBAZWR010000162.1:0-5254 GCA_041660325.1 Thermodesulfovibrionales bacterium
TAGGAAAAGAATGTCACACAAAATGTTCAATATACTATCAGGCAGGTGACTGTGTAATGCCGAAGGAGGGTATTTTTGTGAAAGTCATAAAAGGTGGTACGATAAAAAAAGGAGATTCAATAGAAGTGCAAATATTGAAACAATCTAACAACTATAACGCAAAATGATTGTTTTTGCAGTCGCAATCCCTGGGGTCTCAGGAATTGCGACTACATATAGCTTAATCGAATATTAATCAGGGGTTATCTTGCTGAACTTTGCTCCCTTGACAGACAGACCTCCCATCAAACCTTTTTGGTCAAACACAAAACCTGCAACCGGGTGTTGGCTGCGCAGAGTCTCGACAGAGACATCCACGCCTTCATCTATAAGGGTAACCTCGGCGTCAACGCCCGCCTCCCAGCCTTCACTGGTGCGGAACTTTTTCATGGCTTCATCGGTCATGAAGAGTATCACCATATCGTACTTCATAGCGCCGATCTGCCATCCGACCGAACCTTCAGCAAGGCTATAGTAGCCGTCTGTCTTGCCCCCAACCAGCAACGCACCCTGACCGTACTTACCTCCAAGCACAAAACCTGCTTTGGTTATGTTAGGCATAACGAGCACGGCCTTTGCGCCTTTGAGATATTCAGTGCCTCCCTTGACCTGTTTCTTGAAACGGTCCATTGCCGCATTGACGCTTGCGTTAATTTCTTCCTTTGTCTTTGCGTAGGACATCGTGGCAAGCACGGAAAACAATAGCGTGAAAAATATTGCCAGTGAAAGAACACTCCATGATTTACGCATATTCATAATCTTGAGCCCTCCTTTAATTTTAAGGTATATTGTCACAAAAACAATACACCCCATGAATTCATTCCGAATCTACCTGTACCCATGCGTCTCTACAGAAACCATTACAGATCATAATTATAACAAAATAACTTTTTAAAATAAATTTTTCAGGCTGCGCAGGTATCCCGGCTGTTGCAAGTGTTATTGACAAATATTATTATCTTGAATAAAGTAACCTGAAGAATATTTGAAAATCTTTATTGGAATTGTAAATATAACCCCCTGCCCTGTTTTTTAAGGGAAATTTAAACGTTCTGCCTTTAGTAAAGGTAACTTTTTTCAGGACACCCTTACCAAAGCGGGGTTAAGGGAATTGTTTAAAAAGGAGGCCATTATATGTTGACCGCAAAAGTGACCTATGTTAAGGGGATGCAGTTTGTCGGCGATACGGAATCGGGACATGCCTTAGTCATGGACGCTGATCCTCCGGATGGCGGCCAAAATACCGGTCCAAGACCTATGGAACTTTTGCTTGCCGGCGCAGGAGGATGCTCCGGAATGGACGTCATATCAATCCTCAAAAAGAAGAGACAGGATGTGACCGGGCTTGAGATAAATGTAAAAGGAGAAAAAGCCGGGGATTATCCGAAAAAGTTCACTGAAATTATTCTTGAGTTTGTGGTGAGAGGAAGGAACATATCTGAAGAAGCGGTAAAAAGAGCGGTCGAATTGTCTATGACAAAATATTGTTCGGTAAAGGCAACGCTCGAAGGTACGGCAAAGTTTCATTATTCATATAAGATAATTAATGAATGAATAAAATCCTTAAAAACATTGCCACCCTGGGTTTCGTGGGGTATCTTCCTGTTGCGCCGGGCACATGGGGAAGTCTTCTAAGCGCTGTTTTTGTGGCTTTTTTGAACCCGTCATCGGCGGTACAAGCCATATTGATAGTGATCGGATTTGTTATCGGCACAATATCATCTACCGTCGCCGAAAGGGTTATCGGACAGACTGACAGCGGACATATCGTTATTGATGAATTCATCGGATTTCTTGTCTCCGTCGTTTATCTCCCTCAAACATACGGCTATTTCATTGCCGCCTTTTTTTTATTCAGGTTTTTCGATATACTAAAACCGTTTCCGATTCGGCAGGCAGAGAGGGCTTTAAAAGGCGGATTCGGGATAATGACGGATGATGTTCTGGCAGGGATATATACGAATGCTATTTTACAGATATGGAAGTTGATTTAGAGAACCATGGGCCTTAGATGTTTTATAGCTATAGACATACCCGACCCGATCAAAAAGGAGATCGGCGAACTTGTTGATATTCTAATAAAGTATGATGCGGATGTAAAATGGGTAACGGCTGCAAACCTGCATCTTACGCTTAAATTTCTCGGTGATACTCCGGAGACGGCAATACCTCAAATACAAAAAGCCCTCTCAACCGTGGTATCATCTTACAAGCCGTTTTGTATTAAAATAAGAGGCACGGGTGTCTTCCCTAACCTGAAATATCCGAGGCTATATTGGATAGGTTTTGAAGGCGCCGGGATATTAAAAAATCTGAAAGAAGACGTTGAAAATTCCATGACACAATTCGGATTCCGGAAGGAGGACAAAGATTTTAACCCTCATCTGACAATCGGCAGGGTGCGTTCTCTCAAAGGCGTCATAAAGGTCGTCAATGAACTTGGCGCTTTTCAGGAGAAAGAATTTGGCGTCATCAATGTGGAGAGCATAAAAATAATGAGGAGCGATCTGAAGCCGAAAGGACCCGAGTATACTTGTTTGCACGAGGTAGGTTTTGGAAACGCTCAACCTAAAAGCTGCTAATGCCCGAAATAAATTTATTTAACTCGTCTACGACCCGTAGGGTCTATGACTCGTAGAGATGATTTTATTTAAAAAGATAGTTTATTGTAATTGCATAAAAATATTTTGGTAATACATCTATATAAGTGCATTATGGTATCGAAAATTAAATTTATTTCGGACATCAGCAGTTTTTCCGACATTTTAATTGCATTTTTTGGGTTAAGGATTAGAAAAAAATAATAAACGGAGCACGGAGGAAATATGGCGAATAAAGATGAGGCGAATAAAGACAAGAGCAAAGCTCTGGAAATGGCTATTTCACAGATAGAGAAAAATTTCGGCAAAGGCTCGATAATGCGCCTCGGTGCAGACGAAATAGCGGAAGGAGTGCAGGTAATACCGACAGGTTCCCTGACACTCGATATTGCAACAGGTATCGGAGGCCTTCCAAGAGGAAGGGTAGTAGAGATATTCGGCCCCGAGTCGTCCGGTAAGACCACCCTGGCGCTGAATGCCATTGCACAGGCCCAGAAGTCAGGAGGCGCTGCGGCATTTATCGATGCAGAGCATGCCCTTGATATTAGCTACGCTCAAAAACTCGGCGTTGTAATAGAGGACCTCCTTGTCTCACAGCCTGACACCGGAGAACAGGCGCTGGAGGTTACGGAGATGCTTGTAAGAAGCGGAGCTCTTGATATTATTGCCATAGATTCCGTAGCCGCTCTGGTTCCACGAGCGGAAATAGAGGGTGACATGGGAGATTCTTTGCCCGGTCTTCAGGCAAGACTTATGAGCCAGGCATTGAGGAAGCTTACCGCGGCAATATCCAAATCAATGACCACCGTTATATTTATCAATCAGATACGGATGAAGATCGGCGTTATGTTCGGCAACCCCGAGACCACCACCGGCGGCAATGCGCTGAAATTCTATTCTTCAATGAGACTCGATATCAGAAGGATAGAAGCTTTAAAGGACAATCAGGAGACCGTAGGCGGCAGGGTGAGGGTCAAGGTAGTGAAGAACAAGATGGCCCCTCCTTTCAAACAGGCGGAGTTTGATATATATTACAATGAAGGTATTTCAAGGGTCGGGGAGCTTGTGGACCTCGGGGTTGAAAAAGGCATAGTAGAAAAGTCAGGAGCATGGTACAGCTACGGCGGCACGAGAATCGGTCAGGGCCGTGAAAATGTAAAGGAATACCTGAAAGGCAACATCGAGATTGCAAAGGATATAGAAAACAAAATTATTGAAGCCTTTCATCTTAGGAGGTAGCAATGGATCTCAATGAGCTTTTAAGAAAGGCCAATGCCATGGAGGCTTCGGACCTTCACATAAAAGTGGGGTCCCCGCCTATATTAAGAATATATGGCGAACTCACACCCCTCACCTCGGAGAAAAAGATCTCGCATGAAGATGCTACAAAAATAGCCCTGTCTGTTATGTCCCCGGCCCAAGCCGATCTTTTCAAGAGGAAGAACGATATGGACCTTGCCTATAGCGTTCCGGGACTGGGAAGGTTCAGATGCAATATCTTCATGCAAAGAGGAACGGTAGGGCTTGTATTCAGGGTCATCCCTATGCGGATACCCACCATTGAAGAACTGCTGCTGCCTGAAGTGATCAGGAAAATCGCCATGGAGCAAAGGGGCTTAATTCTCGTTACCGGCACAACCGGAAGCGGTAAGTCAACCACCCTTGCCTCCATGATAGATTTGATAAATTCAACAAGGACCGAACATATCATGACAATCGAAGACCCTATTGAATATCTCCACAGGGACAAGAAAAGTATCATCAATCAGAGAGAAATAGGGAACGATACCGAATCTTTCAGCAAAGCTCTGAGACAGGCGTTAAGGCAGGACCCTGATGTAATACTCGTCGGCGAGATGCGTGATTTTGAGACCATTCAGACTTCATTAGTGGCCGCCGAAACGGGCCATCTCGTTCTGAGCACTCTTCACACTATCGACGCTACGGAAACTATAAACAGAATCATTGCCGTATTCCCGCCTTATCAGCACAAACAGGTACGGATGCAGCTTGCCTCGGTACTGAAGTCCATTATCTCCATGAGGCTTGTGCCCAAGGCGGACGGAAAAGGCAGGGTCCCGGCCGTCGAAGTCCTCATCGCAACGGCAACGATAAAAGACTGCATTCTCGATCCCGACAAGACCAAGTCTATTTCCGATATTATCGAACAGGGCGCTATACACTACAGTATGCAATCTTTTGATCAGTCCCTGTTCAGTCTGTTTAAATCAGGTCTTATCACGTATGAAGAAGCGCTGAGAAGGGCCACGAACCCTGATGATTTTGTCCTCAAAGTTAAAGGTATCCAATCTACCAGCGACCTTTCGCTCGAAGGCTTTGATCGCAAACCTGACGACAACGACCAGATGAAGATTGAAAGATTTGCAAAATAATGCAAAACAGTATGCGCTGAAACTCCTGGGCTACAGGGGAAGGAGCGAAAAAGAACTTAAAGATCGCATGACAGGAAAAGGTTTTTCAGATACTCTTATTTCATCGACAATAGACCATCTCAAAAATTTAGGGTTTGTTAATGACGTCTCTTTGGCTGAATCATTAAAAAGAGAAGCGACGGCAAGCAAGTTTTTCAGCCGCAACGGCGCCCGAAGATATCT
>JBAZWR010000163.1:0-5215 GCA_041660325.1 Thermodesulfovibrionales bacterium
TGGCCGAGAGATACTCGATAGTTTTAGTTACCCTGCCATTGATGACTTTTCTGTAAGGGACTTCTATAAAACCAAAATCATTGACCCGCGCATAAGAAGCGAGAGATGTGATAAGTCCGATGTTCGGACCTTCCGGCGTCTCAATAGGACAAATCCTGCCGTAGTGGGTAGGATGAACGTCCCTCACTTCAAAGCCCGCCCTCTCACGGGTCAGACCGCCCGGGCCTAATGCGGAAAGCCTTCTTTTATGCGTGATTTCGGACAGGGGGTTTGTCTGGTCCATAAACTGGCTGAGTTGACTTGAGCCGAAAAATTCTTTCAGCGCAGCCATGACGGGTTTGGCATTGAGCAGGTCATGAGGCATGGCTGTTTCAAGCTCGGTCAGTGTCATTTTCTCCTTGATAGTCCTCTCCATCCTGACAAGTCCTATCCTGAACTGGTTTTCGAGGAGTTCCCCAACCCTTCTGATCCTCCTGTTGCCGAGATGGTCTATATCATCAACTTCTCCTTTTCCCGTACGGAGATTGAAAAGGTATCTGACTATTTCAACGATATCTTTATCCGTGAGCACCCTATTCTCTAAAAGAATATCAAGATTGAGTCTCTTATTCAGTTTTAACCTTCCGACCGAAGAAAGGTCATAACGTTTCGGATCAAAGAACAAGCCGTTGAAGAGGTCCTTTGCGGCAGCCAATGTAGGAGGCTCTCCGGGCCTCAATTTCTTGTATATTTCAATAAGCGCCTCTTCCTGATTGCTCACTTTGTCCGTCAGGAGAGTATCCCTTAGCGAAGGGAGATAATGGACATTATCAATGAAAAGCAGGTTGAGCGTTTCGATACTCAGCGAAAGGATCTTGGTCAGAACATTTTCCGTAATCGCTTCATTTCCTTCAAGCAGCACTTCTCCCGTAGACGGGTCAATAATATCTCTAAGTGTGATCCTGCCGATAATTTCTTCCCTTGCTATCGGGACCGTCTTGATACCGCCGGTCTCCATCTTCCTGATTGCGCCTCTTGTGATCTTGCTTCCTTCTTTTACAATCAGCTCTTTTGTGCCGGGATCAAGAATATTCACGGCAGACTTGAGTCCTACGAGGACTTCACTGACTGCACGGATGAACTTGTTCCCGTTGATGGTAATAACTTCTATCGGGTAAAATATCTTCAGCAGGTCTTCATTTGAATACCCGAGCGCCTTCATGACGATAGTCGCGGGAAGCTTTCTCCGCCTGTCTATCCTTACATAAAGGATGTCTTTTGTATCAAATTCAAAATCAAGCCATGAACCCCTTGAAGGTATGACCCTTGCAGAGTACAGCAGCCTTCCGCTGACATGCGTCTTGCCTTTATCGTGGCTGAAAAATACGCCGGGCGAGCGATGCAACTGGCTGACCACGACGCGTTCCGTACCGTTTATGGCAAAGGTACCCGTATCGGTCATCAAAGGCATTTCGCCGATATAGACATCCTCTTCTCTTGATTCTTTTAAGCTTTTATTCCCCTTCGGTTCGAACTCCCACAGATTCAGCTTTACTTTTATTTTAAGCGGTGCAGCAAATGTAAGCCCTTTCTGCAGGCAGTCCCGTATACCGAATTTTGGCTCGCCAATAGCATATCCCAAAAATTCTATAGAGGCTGTCTCATTGTAGTCTATGATAGGGAAAACACTTAAGAACGCTGCCTGTAATCCTGTTTCCTCCCTCTTGTCAGCCGCAAAATCTTTCTGTAAAAACTTTTCATATGATTTTTTCTGTATTTCTATGAGGTTCGGGATGTCTAAGATATGGGGAACTTTTCCAAAGCTCAGTCTTTTTCTAAGAACCCTTGACATATATCTCCTTTTTATTTGATTTCTACTGCTGCTCCCTGCTCCTCAAGTTTTGCCTTTATGGAATCGGCTTCTTCTTTTGAAATTCCGGTCTTCACCGGTTTCGGAGCGCCGTCAACAAGATCTTTGGCCTCTTTAAGCCCGAGTGAAGTAAGTTCTCTGACCACCTTGATAACCTGTATTTTTTTATCACCGGCAGCAGAGAGAATGACATCAAAACTTGTTTTCTCTTCAACTTCAGGCGCGGCAACTCCGGCTCCGGGCATAGCTGCAATGGCAACAGGCGCGGCAGCCGTAACACCGTATCTGTCCTCGAACTCTTTTATAAATTTCGACATGTTAAGGATTGTCATGTTGTCGATAAACTCAAAAACCTCATCTTTTGTAACTGCCATTTCTAAAATCCTCCTTTTATTTGGTCCTTAGTCAACAGCCCGCAGCCGGCTTCTTAATAAACGACCGGCGTCTGTTGACTATTGACAATATTTATTGATCACCGAATTTTTTCTTTTTTAACGCTTCCAATGCATAGGCGGAACTGCAGACTGTTGCGCTAAACAAACGGGCCAGTTTGCTGAGAGGCGCCTGGAACGCTCCCGCGAGTATGGAAAGCAAGACAATCTTGGGCGGCAGATCGGCTACAGCCTTCAGCTCATCCGATGCACAGACTGAGCCTTCGATAAGGCCGACTCCCACCTTGAGTTTGTCATTCTTTTTTGAGAATTCAAGTATCTTTTTTACGGTCAAGACAGGATCATCATAGCTGATGGCTATTCCGACAGGACCCTTGAAAGCATCCTTTGCCGCTGATACGGACGTGCCGTCGGCGGCAATCTTTGCAAGGGTGTTTTTTACCACCCGATACTCGAATTTGCCCTCTCTGAGAATGCTTCTTAACTCCGAAAGCTGAGCAACAGTCAATCCTCTGTAATCCGTAAAGACTACAGCCTTTGCTTTACTGAAACCGTCCTTCAGGTTTTGTATTACCTGTTCTTTTTCTGCCCTGTTCAGCTTACACCCCCTTCCCCAGAGACGCCGTATCAATAGCAATCCCCGGTCCCATAGTTGACGAAATTGACAACTTTTTGAGATACTTGCCTTTGCTTGTTGCCGGTTTCGCCTTTATAATTGACTTTATTACCGTGTTTGCGTTATCTAAAAGCTTATCCTCGTCGAATGAAATCTTTCCTATCGGCACATGGATAATCCCTGCCTTTTCGGCTTTATATTCAACCTTTCCCGCCTTTATTTCCTTGACGGCCTTTGCAACTTCAAATGTCACCGTGCCGACTTTCGGGTTGGGCATGAGTCCTCTCGGTCCGAGTATCTTGCCGAGTTTCCCCACAAGGCCCATAACATCAGGAGTTGCAACAGACTTATCAAAATCAAGCCATCCTTTGCTTATCTTTTCAACAAGGTCTTCCGCGCCGACATAGTCTGCCCCCGCTTCCCGGGCCTCCGTCTCTTTTTCTCCCTTTGCAAAAACAAGGACCCTTACCTTCTTGCCCATGCCGTGGGGAAGAACAACCGTTCCTCTCACCATCTGATCGGATTTCCTCGGATCCACACCGAGATTGACTGCCAGATCAATGGTTTCATCGAACTTGGCGACAGGGGATCCCTTTACTATCTTTACTGCATCTTCGAGCGCGTATTGTTGAGTCGTATCAATCTTTTCTTTGACTGATGTTAATTTCTTGCCCATTTCTACCTCTTTATCCTTTTAATCTGTTATTTCAATGCCCATACTTCTTGCAGTGCCGCGAATAATCAGTTCCGCCTTCTCCATGGCAAAAGCGTTAAGATCGGGGAGCTTTTTATGGGCGATTTCTTTGATCTGTGCAACGGTAACCTTGCCGACCTTTTCCTTATTGGGTGTGCCCGATCCCTTTATTATACCGGCTGCCTTCTTCAGGAGATCCGAAGCAGGAGGCGTCTTTGTTATAAAAGTGAAAGACCTGTCGGCATATACCGATAACACAATCGGAATTATGGTATCCCCCAGCGCCTGGGTCTGGGCATTGAATGCCTTGCAGAATTCCATAATATTTACTCCATGCGGTCCGAGCGCGGGACCCACCGGCGGCGCCGGATTTGCTTTGCCTGCCGGTATCTGAAGTTTAACCTGGGCAACTACTTCTTTCTTAGCCATAAAACCCCCTTATTTTAAAAACCTGAATTCTAATCTCTAAATCCTAAATAGATTCCAAACCGTATGCTTGGAATTTCGAACTTAGAATTTAGAATTTTCATATAACCTTATGCTTTTTCTACCTGGAAAAAACTCAATTCAACCGGCGTCTGTCTGCCGAATATACTTACCATAACGCACAGCCTGCCATGGTCCAAATCCACTTCTTCTACGCTGCCGATAAAATTTGCAAAAGGTCCGTCAATAATCCTGACGCCTTCACTCTTTTGAAATTGGGTTTTAACCTGTGGAACGGGACCCTTTTCTACCTGCTGCAAGATTACCGAAACCTCTTCCTCGGAGAGGGCTACCGGTTTTGCCCCGCCCACGAAACCTGTTACGCGGGGAGTGCTTCTGACAAGGTGCCAGGTTTCGTCATCCAATTCCATTTCAACAAGGATATAGCCGGGATAAAATTTCCTGTCGCTTTCCTTTTTCTTGCCGCCCTTGAGTTCTATTACCCTTTCCGTAGGTATCAGTATCCTCGAAATCCTCTCATCGAGATGCTGTTTCTCCACCTTTTCCTCGATAGTGAGTTTCACTTTCTCTTCAAAGCCCGAATATGTATGCACTACAAACCAGTTTTTTTCCATAATTTATCTGATTGCCATCCCGACTAATTTTGAGAGTCCGAGATCAACAATTCCAAGGAACATTGAAATAATTAATACGGTTATAATAACAACCCATGTCGAACCTATCAGTTCATCCTTTGTAGGAAAAACAACCTTTTTAATCTCTACCCTGACTTCCCTGAAAAATTCCTTTAATTTATCCAGCATGATTCTTTCCCTTGCCTTTTCGACCTAAACGATTCATATAATTTATAGCTGGCAGGCCAGGAGGGATTTGAACCCCCAACCCTCGGATTTGGAGTCCGATGCTCTAGCCGTTAGAGCTACTGGCCTACGACTTAATTTCTTTATGCGCCGTATGCTTCCTGCAATGTCTGCAGTATTTTTTTAACTGGAGCTTTTCCGTCGTATTCTTTTTGTTCTTCATGCTCGAATAGTTTCTGTTTTTACATTCCGTGCACTGAAAAAGAATTATATCACGCATTTCTTATATCTTCCTTAATTTTGCATTTCAGCTTTATTATTGTATTACCTCGGTAACAACACCGGCGCCTACCGTCCTGCCGCCCTCGCGGATAGCAAACCTCAGTTCCTTCTCCATCGCTATCGGCCCTATCAACT
>JBAZWR010000164.1:0-5132 GCA_041660325.1 Thermodesulfovibrionales bacterium
ATTCGCCGAGGAGAACTACAAGACCTTTTCATCGCATCAGCCCTGCCGTTTATAAAAGTTATTTGCAACTGATGAGTAAAGACTTGCCGGATAAATGTTCCACGTGGAACTCTCAAGGATACATACAGTTGATGTCAGGGAAAATATCCTTTACAATATATAGAGGCTATTTAACCCGTATTATTCATAAAATTGGCAACAGCAACCGAGGATAGAGTATTTGAGCGGTTTTTTTGCCGATAGTCAAATATATTATTTGAAAATAAAGAGGCAAAAGCCTCGCAGGGAGGAACGACCGAGAATGTCCGCCCCAAGCGGATTCGCCGAGGAGAAAGCGAAAATACTCTATCCTCGGTTCAATCAGAAAAATTTGGGTTCATTCGTAAAAAAGTTGAAATGCTCATCAGACTTAGTGGATTCCCGCTTAAGACCTGCGGGCCAACAGTAGGCGCCTTAAGCGAATGACAAACAAAAACAACCAGTTAAGATTGTCATCCTCGGGCTTGACCCGGGGATCCATGGTGTTTCCAACTTAAATACGAAAGACCCAAAATTTATGAATAATCCGGGTTAGAGTCTGCTTATAAATTCGATTTTATTTTTTAATATGGTCTCTGTGGTTGATTTTTAACAATAGCAGAACATTAAAAGGAGCATTAATATGATAAACGAAAGCAATGAAGCACAAAGAAAAGAGAGAGAAAAAATAGTAATGGAAAAAGTTAAGGAAGAAGAGATGATTGCTCAGGAACAATTAGAAGGCGTAAAGGAGTGGGTCTGGGATCTTCTTATTACCGAAAAGAAATTCCGCCCGGAAGAGATAAAGATCGACCCACAGTTCAGCTTGAAATTGAGCGATTGCGAGGCCATGGTCGGTATTGATTATGTTATCAATCTTAATTCAATAAGCTTTATGGTAATTAAGTGCTCTTCAGCGGCTATTGAATCCTGGGAAAGATACATAAAAGCCTTTGCAAGAGTTGTTCAGAATTATCAAATCCCTTATGCAATGGTTACCGATGGAGAGAATGCAAAAATATTCGACATGATTTCAGGTTCTATTATTGGGACCTCTGTTCACGAACTTTTCAACCGACAGGAAGCCCTGGATAAAATAAAGGATTTCATAAAGATTCCATTTCCACCGGAAAAGCTTGAAAGAGAAAAAAGGATTGCCTATGCCTTTGAAGGTATTAAATGCCCGACTAAAAAACAGTAATGGCGGAATAACATTCCACGAATTTAAACAATTTCCTTTATTTATCAACGAGATAAAATTTTTATGGTTCATTTTTTATATTTATGTAATCTGTAGTTAATTGCATAATTTGGGTACACGAGTCGTTCTTTCATGAAGGATGTTGACACTTGAAATATTAGACTACTTTGTGTGATAATATGGCATGAATATCGTGAGGAAGAAAATAAGGGGGCATGAATACGTTTATCTTTCCTCGCGTGAGGGATTACGTGTGGTCCATAAGTATCTGGGGCGGACTGATTCCCCGGCTGTTGCCCGCATCATCGCCGAAAAGAAGATGGCATCCGGCGTACCGGAGGATCTCAGTTCGTTATTCTGGGATACGAACTGGAGGCAGATTCACTTAAGACGGCATGCAAGGTACGTTATCGAAAGGGTGCTTGAATTGGGCTGGCTGGACGCTGTCTCATGGCTGCAGAGGGTTTATCCGGTGCAAACAATAATCGATGTCCTAACTGTAAGCAAGGTAATCACGGTGAAATCCGGAAATTTCTGGAAGTTATGGTTTGGGGTAAAAGATGCATAGGGATTGCTTTACAGAAAAAGGATGGAAGATTCTCCATGATCTTGCGAGAATCTTCAATAAGTGCAGTGCGGTACTGGCCGGTGGTACGGCACTCGCTCTCCAGATAGGCCATCGTATATCCGTTGATCTCGATTTCTTTACCACTAAGCCCTTTAAAGTAGAAGCCATCATCTCCGATATAAGAAAAACGGAAAACTCCTTCAGGATTCTTTCGGAAAGCGAAGACCATCTTACTGCAGATGTGGATGGTGTAAAGGTCTCTCTTTTTCGGTATGAGTATCCTTTTCTGCAGAAGCCGTTGATTTTTGAAAATGCAAGGATCGCAGGACTACTGGACATAGCTGCGATGAAAATCATAGCCATAAACCAGCGAGGGACGAGACGAGACTTTATCGACCTGTATTGTATTTTGCAGGAATTACCTTTCCATAAGATTGCCGGCCACATGGTAAAGCGTTTTGGAAAGGAGAGGATTAACCCGGTAAATATCGGCAAGTCACTCGTTTATTTTTCAGATGCCGAGTCAGAGCCTGAACCCCAATATCTGGTGGGTAAGACCGTACGATGGGAGGCAGTCAAGAAGTTTTTCAAGCAGCACGTAAGGCAGATGGTACTTGATAGCGACATTGCGACCAAAGAGGATAAAGGCGGAACGTCGGGTATGTAGGAAACTGACGTTGTTTGACAGTTCAAGTAGCGGCAATTACAGGTTAATCGCATTATTCTACATTCATTGTTATTCAGCGCTCAGGTCAGCCTCTATATCCAGATAAATCCGAACTTCTTTTCCTATCATAAACCCGCCGGCATCTATAGCCATGTTCCATAGCAGCCCGAAGTCTTCACGATTAACGGCTGTTGAAGCAGCAAACCCCATGCTAATTTCACCGAACGGGCTCTTCATCGGACCGCAATATTCTACATTGAAGGATGACGGACGGGATATTCCATGAATGGTCAGTTCACCGGAAACATTCAATTGCTTTGTTCCGGCAGAGTTAACGGAATCGCTTTTAAAAGTTATTTGGGGGCATTTTTCTGCATCGAAGAAATCCGGACTGCGGAGGTGGTCATCCCGCTTCCTGATGCCGGTATATATACCCGAAACATCTATTGCTGCTTCTACGGATGACTTGGACATATCGTCCGGATCAAGAAAAATAGCGCCGCTGAGTTTATTAAATTGCCCCCGAACATTTGCAACCATCATATGTCTGATTACAAATGCGGCAACTGAATGGTCCGGATCTATAACCCATTTAGCCATAAATCACCTCCGTATTGTGCGGACTCTCAATATCAGCTCATCGATTTAATGATATAATTATGGAGGTTACTTAATGATATTGCAATATTTTTTTAGTATAAAAATATAAAATAAATTAAAAAGCCTGAAACCAAAGAGGACAATATGGAAGCTATGCAATATTTTGTGCTGAAGAAGGAAAGATTTAATGACTTTATTTTAAGACTCGCGGAAATACAGAAGCTTATCGGGCCCGTTCCAAAAGGTCACAATAATTTCGCTTATGAGGAAGTGACCTCGGGTAGTCAGATTTCGCTCAAATACATTCCCACCATTTTACCGGCAAAGAAGTTCTTCATGCCGCAGCATGAAACCCTTCTGGAATTCAGGACCGGCAAGGGCTCCCATGCAGAGCCTGTAGTTGAATATGAACCAATGACGATCTTTGGTCTGCATACCTGCGACCTTGCAGGAATACAGTGCCTCAATATGGTGCTTTCAGAACGCCCTAAAGATTACAATTACCTGACACGAAAAAATATGATAACCCTGATCGGCCTGGAGTGCAATGAATATTGCGATGAATACGCAAGCTGTCATCTCGTGAATGCAAGCTTTCCCGGCAGCGGCTATGACCTTTTCTTCACTGATTTGGGAGACTATTTCATCGTCCATGTGAATACAAAAAGAGGAGACGAAATCATAGCGCGTACCGGAACGTTTGAAAAGGCGGATTCAAACAACCTGATCGAACTTAACGGTCTTCGCGATAAGAAAAGAGGGATCTTCGCCAATGAAGTTCCGATAGAACGGAGGCATATACCCGAACTGTTCGACAGGTCTTTCAGGTCACCGGTATGGAAAGACCTCGAAGAGAGGTGCCTGGCCTGCGGGAACTGCACTAATGTATGTCCTACATGCTATTGTTTCGATATAAGAGATGAAATGGACCTGGACATGAAACAGGGCAGAAGATATCGCGTCTGGGATTCCTGCCAGCTTGAACCCTTCGCCAAGATAGCAGGAGGTTTCAACTTCAGGAAGGAGAGGTCCGTACGACAGAGACACAGGTACTACCGCAAATTCCGCTACCCGGTTGACAGATTTTCACGTTTCTTCTGCACCGGCTGCGGCAGGTGCACACGCACCTGTATGGCGGGCATAAGCCTGAAAGAAACTCTCCATGAACTGATTAAAGAGAGCGAGGACAGAGTATGGAAAAGGTGGTTATAAAAGATTCAACATATAGATTGAAAAAAGCAAAAATACTGCAGACAAAAAAACTGACGGCGAATGAAATGCTCTTTGAGGTTGCCCTCGCAGACGGCGAGGTTCTCGATCATGAGCCGGGACAGTTTGTCATGGTCTCTCTGCTAGGCATAGGAGAAGTGCCTATCTCTGTATGTTCTTCTCCCACAAAGCGCTCTTCCTTTGAGCTATGTGTCAGGTCTGTCGGAAAGGTCACGAGGAGTTTACATAAACTGAAAGCGGGAGATGAGATAGGCATACGCGGCCCTTACGGCAAGGGGTTCCCTATCAGGATACTTGAAGGAAATGATTTATTGCTTATTGC
This sequence comes from Thermodesulfovibrionales bacterium, assembly GCA_041660325.1. GTDB lineage: Bacteria > Nitrospirota > Thermodesulfovibrionia > Thermodesulfovibrionales > SM23-35 > DYFC01. The sequence continues at coordinate 4,607 of JBAZWR010000164.1, forward strand.
GGGAGGTCTGGGCCTTGCGCCTCTTCGTTCCCTGATTACCTATGTTCTTGACAATCGACGTGATTTCGGGAAGGTCCATCTGTTGTTCGGATGCAAAGAACCAAAGGAAATGCTCTTTAGCGATGAGCTTGAAAAATGGAATGAGCGGACGGACCTCCATTATGCCTGTACCGTAGACCGCGCAGCCCCTGAATGGGCCGGCAATGTCGGGGTTATCACTACTCTCATACCCGGAGTGGATATCGAGCCTGCAAGGACCTTTGCGGCAGTAGTCGGTCCGCCTGTCATGTATAATTTTGTGATAAAGGAACTCATATCCAAAGCGATCCCGGCGCGTCAGATACTGCTTTCTTTTGAGCGCAATATGAAATGCGGCAACGGAAAATGCGGCCGCTGCCAGATCCAGAACCTCTACTGCTGCCAGGACGGTCCGGTATTCAACTACGAAAAAATTAAAAACTTAAGCGAGGCTATTTGAGATGAAAAAACCGAAAGTAGCTTTTTTTGATTTTGCCTGCTGTGAAGG
>JBAZWR010000165.1:0-5102 GCA_041660325.1 Thermodesulfovibrionales bacterium
TTTGTATACTTCATCATGCCAGCCGATATAGAGCAGAATAATCTCCTTATCGGTAATCATGAGCGTTAATGTAATTCGATATTTGTCGGTCAGACTTATTGCGTGGCAGCCTTTTAATCTACCACCTAACGGATGCAATTCGAGGTGTGACTGAAAGGGATCACGACAGAGATCGTCGACAACGTTCGTAAAACAGGATCGAAGGTCGGGGTGTTTCTTAAAAAACTTCTTTGCCTGACGGAGGAACTGTTTCGGAGTAATGATGGTGTACACTACTCGTCTTCCTGATCAATAGCCTTGAGCAACTCCTTCGCATTCTTGAACCTGGAAACCCGGCCGGCCTTCACATCCTCTAATGAAGAACGCACTCTGGCCATATATGCTTCGTTCTCAGCCGCCAATAATTCCTTATATCGATCCTCGGACAGAACAACATACTGAGGCTGGTTATTTTTAATTACATAGACGGCTCCGTCTTTCTCTTTCAGTATCTCATCTACAACGGAGATTCCTCTTCTTTTTATTTCTTGGGCCGGAACTGTATTCATATTAATACTCCTTTCAGTGCTTATATCAGCACTTAAATTATATCAAAAAAGAGTTATTTTAATCAAACAAACAAAACCTGAAAATTGTTCCCGTCTCTTTGCAGGGACAGGTTTCAAACCTGCCCCTACATATTTATGCATTCTTACGCCGCCAGCACCTCATTCAATTCATCCAGCAATGGCCACAAGGCTTCCCCGAAAAGCTGATAGGCCTTACCAATTCCGCCTTTTTCTTTAAAAGGAGTATATTCAAAATCTTCCCTGTCTATGCTCAGGCTTCCAACAATATGCTCCTTGATTTTCTCTAACCAGAATAATTGTTCATCGCTGAACTTCTTCCCTGTCTTTTCCTGATTTGCAATCCATGCGCTAAACCGTTCCTGCACATGTTCTGCATAAGGCTCTAACTCATCCTCCTGATGCAATGCAAAACGGATGAGCGAAACAAGGTCAGTCAAGATCCGATGGCTGCCCGCTCCTCTTACTTTGGATTTCTCCAGAGCAGCGTATGCCTCCCAAAGCCTGTCTATGCGCCAGAGATAAGGAGGTTTCTCGATAAGATCTGCAAGTGACTTTATCTCCTCAAAATGTAAACGCTCCTTATATGGCCTGCTGTAAAGGATTTGCAGCGCGGTGATCTCATCTTTATGGTCTTTGATGAATTGCTCAAATGAAGTAACCAGACCCTTTGCCTTTTCTAATGCATCGGCGCTGAATCCGGCCTCTATGACTGCATCCGGACTGATCGTATCAATGATCTGCTCTGTGGTTTTGTGCAGTTCGACCAGTTTTCTCCGGAGTTCGGCATTATGAAGGGGTTTTATTGATTCCTTTATAATTTTTGTTGCAGCCTGCTTGATCTGTTCCGATGAAGGTTCAGCAACTCCGGGACTATTCTTTTTCGCCTCATCGACATGCCTGTCAGGATCAATCGCCTGCACAAGATCGCCGGTTAATTGCTTTAGGTTTTTACCTCCAGCCAACTTCTGAACTTCTGACTTGTCTTCAGGACTTAATTTCTTATCCATGCGGGCCAGACGCCCTGCTATCGAAGAGATAACATCTGTTTCTGTATTTCCCAGAGCCACAGCCTGAAGAAGCTTTTCAAAAGATACCGCAGGTTTCCTTTCCATCGGCCTTGAGTCTGTCTTGTCTTGTTCGCAAACGCCCGCTGCATCGACAATGATAAAATGTGTTTTGGCAGTGGCATCCGGTGTCACTGATTGCAGGTCATTCGGATTGATCACACGAACGCCGCGACCTTTCATCTGCTCAAAATAAGACCGTGACTTTACTGTGCGAAGGAATAAAACTATTTCCAGGGGTTTGATGTCTGTGCCTGTTGAAATCATGTCCACCGTGACGGCGATCCTCGGGAAATAGCTGTTTCTGAATTCTGCAATAAGTTCATCAGGTTTTTTCCCTGTTGTTTTGTATGTTATCTTCTGGCAGAATTCGTTCCCTTTGCCGAACTCTTCCCTGATGATTTTTACGATGTCCTCTGCGTGAGAATCATCCTTTGCATAAATGAGGGTTTTCGGCACATCTTTGCGGCCGGGGAAGATATCGGTGAAAAGCTTATCCCGAAAAGTTTTTATAACAGTTCTGATCTGGTCAAGGGCTACCACATCTCTGTCAAGCTGGTTAGGGGAATACTCCAGATCCTCATCCAGCCTCTCCCATCGTACAGCCCGCGTTTCGCGATCGCGTATATCGACATAATAACCTGCATCGACCTTTGAGCCATCCTTGGTAATCTTTGTGCGAATGCGATAGACATCATAATTGACATTCACTCCGTCTGCAACCGCCTGCTCATGGGGATATTCCATGACAAGGTTCTGATTGAAGAAACCGAAGGTCTGCTTGTTCGGTGTTGCGGTAAGACCAATGATAAAGGCATCGAAATATTCAAGGACCTGCCGCCAGAGATGATAGATGGAACGGTGACATTCATCGGTAATGATAACATCGAAAGTTTCGATAGGGATGGCAGGATTATATTCAACAGGCATCGGCTCTTTAAAAAGGTCCGAATGGTCAAAGAGAGATTCTTCCTCAAGCTCGGGGTCTATCTCCTCGCCTTTCAGCATTGAATAAAGGCGCTGGATGGTAGAGATGCAAACCCGTGCTGTTTTATCTATTTGGTTGGATTTCAGTTGCTGGACTATGTATTCCTCGGTGAATTTGAAAGGGCTATAGGGAGAAACATACTGCTCAAATTCCTTGCGGGTCTGCCGTCCGAGGTTCGCACGGTCTACAAGAAACAAAACTCTTTTTGCTTTCGCGAATTTGATCATGCGATAAATGGCGGTAACTGCGGTGAACGTCTTGCCGCTTCCTGTTGCCATTTGTATCAAAGCACGGGGACGGTTTTCGGTAAGAGATTTTTCCAAATTCTGAATCGCCTTTATCTGCGCAGGCCAAAGTCCTTCTTCTTTCAGGATCGGCATGTTACAAAGTCGTGCAGGTAATGTTGATGGAAATATGTAAAGCGGTCTATCTTCAGCTGCCATTTTCAATGAGACTTCAGTATCTTTATCAAGCCATTCAGCCAACGTTTCAGGACGGTGGAAAGAGAAGACATTCCTGGAGCGATAATCAGGTTCGAACCCATTGGTAAATCGGGTTTCTACTCCGGTGGACTGATAACAAAAAGGGAGGGGACGATACCAGGCGGGGAGAATATCAGGAAGGCCGTGCTTATATTTGTCAGACTGAATTTCGACACCGGTTAATGTGGTTCCAGCCTTCTTAGCCTCAATAACCCCGGCAGCCTTGCCATCAATGTATAGAATATAATCGGCAAAGCCATGACCGGGCTTTAACGGAAAATCGCTTATTGCAATACCTTGACGAGCATCTATGTTGATATGATCAATGTCCTGAACATCCCAGCCTGCTTTTTCAAGCATTCTGTCGATATTTTCACGGGCCTTATCTTCAGGCTTCTTTGCCATATTTATTAAATTCCCCCTATCATTTTAATGGTAGAAAATAAAACAGTCAACAAAATGAGGAGGTTAAGGAGACAAACTCCCTGTTATGCCTTGCGAGAAACAATAGAACCGGTAACTGAGAATTTTGATAAGACTTAACTTCGGGGACAGTCTGGAGACACAGATGTTAATAGATTTAATTGATAAAATTATCAGAATCATAAACAAGATTTCCAAAAGAAATTAACGAAATTATCAGGTTACCCAAAATCGCGTAGTACTGTGAGTAGTTGTTACAATGTCTCTCATCATTGTTCCGTTTGCTTGATAATCATATAGAGGGCGCCTCCCGAGCATATCGTTTTGCGGTATGCTCATGGTTAAGAGAGACATCCGCAATATTTGTGAATAATAAGAAGGTCAACCTGAGAAATATTCAAAAGTAGGTTACAATAAGAAAAAGGTTTCCTAACCTATATTATTCATAAAATCGGCAACAGCAACTGAGGATAGAGTATTTGAGCGGTTTTTTTTGCCGATAGTCAAATACGGTATGTGAAAATACGGAGGCAAAAGCCTCGGAGGGAGGAACGACCGAGAATGTCCGCCTCAGGCGGATTCGCCGAGGAGAAAGTGCAAATACTTTATCCCCAGTTCAATTAAAAAAATTTATAAATAATCCGGGCCAAAGGAATATTTCATGAACTTCTATCTTATCAGCCTCGGATGCGCTAAAAATCTCGTAGACAGCGAGAAGATTGCCGGATTCCTTACAAAAGCCGGATACCGCATCACCGACAGAATTGAAGACGCCTCTTTTATATTCATTAATACATGCGGATTTATAAAAGAAGCGAAACAGGAGTCCATAGATACTATTCTGTCCGTTCTTCAGGAAAAGCCTGAAGGCTCGGGGCTTGCAGTATATGGATGTCTTGTACAGCGGTATCTGAATGAATTGAAAGAACTCTTACCGGAGGCAGACCTTTTTCTGCCTGTCCTTCCTTATCAAGAGGTTGTGGAGGAAATAAAAAAAATCTTCCCGCTGCAGCCGGACCATAAGGCCGGCTTACAAAAAAAGGTCCTTTTTACCCCCCCTTCATATACCTACATAAAGATTGCCGACGGGTGCAGGAACCGCTGCTCTTACTGCGCCATACCTTTGATAAGAGGACCGCTGGAAAGCTTTCCTGCTGAAGATATCGTTCGTCAGATAAACAGCGCTCTTGACAATGGCGTGTATGAAATCAATCTCATAGCACAGGATATAACGGCATACGGCATAGATTTATACGGAAAGCCCTCCCTGCCCTTACTCCTCAGGAGTATATTATCCATTAAGAGGGATTTTCGTATCAGGCTTCTTTACCTCTATCCCATTAGAATTACTTATGAGCTTATAAGGATTATTAAATCTGACCCGCGTATAGTCAAGTATCTGGATATCCCTGTTCAACATGCCAACAGCCGCATTTTGAAACTCATGAACAGGACCTACACTAAGGACGATCTTACTAAGAAGATAGCCTTGTTAAGAGAAAAAATCCCTTCTGTTGTTCTCAGGACGTCTCTGATCGTCGGGTTCCCCACGGAAAGTGAGGAAGATCGGAAGAGC
>JBAZWR010000166.1:0-5066 GCA_041660325.1 Thermodesulfovibrionales bacterium
GTCTGCCAGTTCCGCCACTCTCGCATGATTGATTTTAAAGGATTGTTCGACATCAGGTCAAACATTCTCACAGGCAACTGTGACTAAACTGTGACAAGAATCAAGGGCCATGACGCATGACCTGAGGCTTTCCGGGCAATGATGAGCATACCTCATAGTCATCGTAATTGTTCTGTGATAATCGTAAGGAGTTGACTGATCTTCTTTATGCTGTTTTCCACCTAATGAGCGACAGATGGCATTGTGCGCATATCGGTTTATTGACATTCTCTTGCTGAAAACGCCATCAATATGACGAAGCATGCGGCAGAGACCGCACGGTATCTTAACGCAAGGAAATGTTTTTTTTATATTAGCTCGCTAACCCCGCGGCAAGCCGACGGGGAATGCGCTCACTATCCGTTTCAAGAAAATAACGAGATGAGCTGTTCAGAATTCATCCCCAAAAACTCCTCGATTCCTATCCCGCCACCGCCTACCAGCAATAGCTTTTTTGCGCGATAGTTTTTTAAAAACGCATCCATCCCGGGCAGAGATGTCTTCGCCCTTCTGCTCTTTACTTCCAATGCAATCAGTTCTTTTCCTTTCTTGAGGACAAAATCCACTTCCCTATTTCTGTCTCTCCAGTAGAGAATGGCAATATCAGTTCCCTGTGTACTATTTATGAGATGAGCCCCGATCGCCGACTCTGTGAGCCTCCCCCACTTCTCGTGATCGAGTATTGCCCCTTCAAATCCTGTATCAGCCTGCACTGTAATCAAAGCAGTATTCAAGACATGCAGTTTTGGGCTTGATGCCTTCTCTTTTATTTTCTTAGGCGAATACTTCTGAAGCCCGATGATCATACCAGCCCCGGCAAGCAGATTAAGATAATGGGAAAGAGTTGTAACATTCCCTGCATCATGCAATTGTCCCAGCATCTTATTCAGTGAAACGATCTGGCCTGAATATGAGCATCCGATCTCAAAGAGGTTTCTCAGCAGCGCCGGCTTGTCCACTCTTGTCATCATAAAGATGTCTTTTGATATAGTAGTCTCTATCAATGAATCCCTGATATAGTGCCTCCACCGGTTTTCATCCGAAATAAGTCCTGCAGCTCCCGGATACCCCCCGAAATATATATACTGCTCCAATGAAAAGCCAAAAGCCTCCCTTATCTCCGAATACGACCAATGCGGGATTCTGAGTAGCTCGAATCTGCCGGCAAGCGACTCCGTCAGCCCTTTTTGGATCAATAGCGGGGCCGAACCGAGAAGCACAACCTTAATATTGAGACGATTTCCGGCGTCCTGGTCCCATAGTAGTTTCACGGTATCGCTCCAACCGTGTATTTTCTGTATTTCATCTATAACAAGGATAAAGCCTTTCTTGTGCGGGCTGGACTTGTGTTTAATTCTTGCCGTTTCCCACTGCTGCTGAAGCCACACGGGCGAGGCCACAGAAACCTCGTCCGCAGAAACGTAATGGCCGGGAATGCCGATTTCCTTCAGCACCTCCTGTATCAGGGTGGTCTTTCCCACCTGCCTCGGCCCTGAGAGCACCTGAATAAACCTCCTCGGTTCAGTCAGACGAGAGAAAATTTTCTTATATGCGTATCTCTTAAACATACGTTTTGCTCAATAGCTTGAGTAATTTTACTCAGGATATTATGAAAATGTAAAGTTAAAAAAATGCGAAAGGGAAAAGCCGAGGGCGATAAGGGTCCTTTGTCATTTCCTTTTCGTAATTCAATATCCAGCCATGTTGCACTTTGCAAAAGTTCTTAAGATACTCTTCATTCAAGACCAACCATCCCGTATTAGATATCAACTCCACATTATCAAAGAACTTCACAAATTTTCTGATAAAGTGGTTGCCCTGCGAATGTCCGAAACCGGTTCCCGGTTTATTTACCCGGCACAAATTTCCACACGAAAATGTCATTCCTCACAAATCGGAAGAAAGTGTTGTTTTCAGTTATTGACACTTCAACTTGTCAGTTTCCGATTGGTCAAGTCAAGGCTTCAAAAAATGGTACTCAGAGGTGTGCTAAAACTAATTATACCGTGACCAAAACGTGACAGAACGTAGTGGAAACCACAGAAAATATGCTATCGGGCAGAAATTACAGAATACAAAAAAAGAGCTATTAAAACTAATCGGTTAAGCTGAAATCCAAGGATGAGAATAAAGTCCTTAAGAGAATTTTACAGAAGAGACTTGACGCATCCTTGCGCTTAACGATCAATAGTGATAAGGTGCGCATAACACCTATCGAACAGGCATCAAATCACAAAAGTAATAACGGTTATCTCGCAAAACGATGCCTCCCACTGTAAATGCTATCCTTTCCCGGAATATCGGTCCATCGTATGCAAATGAATGAAATTCTCCATTCTCACCACAAGGATCAACGGTAGAGGGAAGTTCAGATAAAAATTGCTCATCAAAGACCCTACCCACAAATTTTTTGTCGAGAACATTTGAGTCAACACAAGTAACAAACGCCTTGAAACCTAAATCTATGAATGTATGTGCAAGCTCGGTAGTGTCCCTTTTCCATATAGGGAATATCCCTTTCATACCTACCTTCGATAGATTGTCTTCTCGATACTTTCTTAAATCTTCCAAAAAAATGTCTCCAAAAACTACGGAGGAAACGCCGGTCGCCCGATATTTTATCAGAGCCTCTTGCATTTTAGATTCATATTCTTCATTAGAAGTGTTTTTTGAAATGAATACTTTCTCAAGAGAAAGCCCCAAGGAGTCTGCTTGTCGCTCAAGCAAAGTCTGTCGTACACCATGCATGCTGATTCTTTTATAGTCTTCTGTTATGGTTGTCAACAATGCAGATACTTCATAACTATGAGTCCGCTGTAGTTCGTAAAGCGCCATGGTACTATCCTTACCGCCACTCCATGTAAAAATGATTTTTTCAGCCATGTTATACCTCTAAATATCTAAATTTTTCCATTTTCGATAACTTGTTCACAAGCGAATCTATCATGTCATTGCTACAGTTTTAGCCCCTTGAGTACTGCTTTTTTCCCGCCAAAACCAGGGCGCTGCTCGACGGAAAACCCCGCAGCGATAAGTCCCCGTCTTACGGCTCCGGCAACAGTATAGGTGGCACAGGTCCCACCGGTAACTGTTTTTTCTCCAATCGCCATAAGAAGCTCATGCCGCCACATGGCAGGGTTTTTCTTTGGTCCATGACCATCCAGAAACCATGCGTCACAGGGAATTGTAAGTGCGTGGACCATTTCGAGGGCCTCGCCAATCCAGAGATTCAAGGTCAGGATGCCAAAAGGCCGGGTGAGTTGCATCTGGTGCCACCCCGGTCTGGAAATTTCGACGCGGCTGTAGGTCCGGACAAGCAGATCAATAAGCGGACCGGCCTCTGTTCTGAATCCACCGAGAATGGACGCCATTCGCTCAAAAGTGACCGGATGCAGTTCAACGGAATTGTAGGTAATCGCTATATCCATGATGCCGCAATTGTCCAGAAAATCTATGAGTGCAATGAGTAGACGGCCTGCGCCGAAGCCTGTTTCACCTATTCTGAATTCTTTCCTCCCCGGCCCTGTGGCAGAAAGGATATCCATGATGCCGGTACCCCGAAAAAAGACGTGCTTCGCTTCTTCAATTGCATTGACCACATCAAAATAGCGGTCGTCATAATGTTCGTTCACAAGATAAGGAGGTATCTTCATGATCAGATCAAATCAGGGACACATCCCGTATTTCGGGACCCATTGTCCCGGGCATCCCTGAGCGGGGTCGTTTTGCAAGCGGAGCAGACCGGTGTTGATCTTTCGTAAGTCATGAGCCATTGTAACATGGGAAAGGAAAAAAAATTGTGGCGCGGAAGAGGAAAAGGGGAAAAGAAGATGTAAGCAGTTATCGCTGACTACGAACCCTCGGCGTCCTACGAATAACAGAATTGATATGTTCTATACAGCGCTATGATATAATCAAACAATATGCCGTCGATTTTTGATAAACTTGATTATTTTTTAAAAGAAAAACTCTGGCAGATCGGAACAGACCCTTCGGAAAAAATCAAAAATATCCTTATCACTTTTTTACGCCTGCTATATAAAATCGGACAGGAATTTCTCGATGGTGAAATCCCCCGACGGGCATCCAGCCTCGTTTATACGACACTTCTAACAATTGTGCCCCTGTTGGCCGTCACCTTCTCCGTCCTCAAGGCATTTGGCGTTCATAATATGCTGGAACCCTTCATGAGCGAATTCCTTGCGCCTCTTGGAGGAAAAGGCGATGAAATAACATTCAATATCATTCTGTATGTAGATAATATCAACGTCGGTCTTCTCGGCACAATCGGGCTTGCCGCGTTGATTTACACCGTAGTGAATACTATAGAACAGGTCGAGCTTGCCTTCAATTACCTCTGGCAAATTAAAGAAAAGAGGAGTTTCCCTGAGAGATTCAGGGATTATATGAGCATGATACTGGCAGGGCCGGTGCTGATCGTTTCCGCGCTCGGCATTACCACGTCCATTATGAGTCATTCCATTGCCCGTAAGATAACATCCATAGAACCTTTTGGGACCGCTCTGTTTCTCTCCGGGAAACTTCTTCCCTACATCCTGATAAGTATGGCCTTTACCTTATTGTTTTACATATTGCCTTATACAAAAGTTAATTTTCGATCGGCATTCATTGGAGGTGTTTCGTCGGGGATTATGTGGCAGGCAGGCAGTTGGGCATTCGCCCGCTTCATAGTATCATCGACGCAGTACTCGGCAATATATTCCGGTTTTGCTATCGTCCTGCTGTTTATGATTTGGCTTTATTACAACTGGCTTATACTTCTCACCGGCGCAAAAGTATCTTTCTATCATCAATTCTCCGTACTCCTTCATCTGCGGGACGACCGGATACTCTACAACGAACGGCACATGCAGCGGTTGGCGATTCTGTTAATGTATCTGATCGGATATAACTATTTTCATAATAAGCCCCGCTGGACATTACAGGCCCTTGTAGAACGCTTACGAATTCCCAAAAGTGTGACGCAGGACACCCTTGAGTCTTTGGAAAAAAGCGGCCTCTTACTG
>JBAZWR010000167.1:0-5059 GCA_041660325.1 Thermodesulfovibrionales bacterium
GAGGGGGCTGGCATATTCTATATATTCATTTGCCGCGTCCTACATTGATACGGGCGTATGGGGTATATATGCCGGCGTCAGCAGAAAAAGGGTGCGGGAAGTGATAGAGCTGATACTGAAGGAACTGTACGACCTTAAGAATACCATACAGGACACGGAACTTCAGCGCGCCAAAAACCAGCTCAAAGGGAATATTATCCTCGGACTTGAATCAACCGGAAGCCGCATGAACAATATTGCGCGTCAGGAGATATATCACGGCAGATATCTGTCGCCGAAAGAGATTATGCGCGAAATTGATGCAATCACTATTGAACAGGTCAGGGAACTATGCGGAAATCTGATTAAAAAAGATAGTCTTTCACTGACAGTATATGGTCCGGTCCAGGGGGATGATCTGAAGGATATTTTGCAATGAAGGGAATAAAATTTACCGGAAATAATTTGCCGGCAGACTACATTATGCGCCCCATTTGATCCTGATATCCAGCACCTCGTCTACCTTACCGATCAGTTCGCTTATATTAAAAGGTTTGGTTATATAACAGTCTACTCCAACGTCTTTTGCTTTCTGTTTATCAACCTCCTGCCCTTTGGCTGTCAGCATAATAATGTAGCTGTCTTTTATTTCATTATCGTTCTTGATGATTTTGCAAACTTCAAAACCGTTCAATTTGGGCATCATTACATCAAGAAAGATGATGTCGGGCCGCTCCCTTCTGACTGCTTCAAGAGCAACAACTCCGTTCTCCGCCGTCATCAACTCAACTCCATGCTCCTGAAAAGGTTCAAGTATCTGCTCAAGGAGATTCCGGATAACGGGATCATCGTCGACAATTAGAATTTTAGGCATATACTATTACACTTCTTTCACCGGTATAATATCAACCCCTCGCGCGGATGTATGACCCGATTTCGCATTTACAGGAAGGGTAAAGAAAAACGAGCTGCCTTTCCCCAACTCACTTTCCACCCATATCCTGCCGCCGTGATATTCGATAATCTGTTTGCATATTGAAAGCCCCAGTCCGGTCCCCGTAGGTTTGTCCGTGAGTGTGTCGCCGGCCTGCCTGAATTTCTCAAAAACATGCTCTTTGTCCACATCGGAAATGCCGATGCCCGTATCTATTACGCTTACCGTCACCTCGTTGCCGGTACTTTTTACGCGGCACGCAACCGAACCTGTTTCCGTAAATTTAACGGCATTGGATAAAAGGTTGATAACAACCTGTATGAACCTGTCTTTATCGCCGATGACCTCGGGCAGGTCGATATCGATATCTCTTACAAAGGCAAGTTTCTTCTGTTCAAAAAGAGAAGATGTAGCGCCGATTGCCCGTTCAATAACATCCGCAGGCTGGATGTTTTCCATCTTCCATTCCACTTTCCCGGCCTCAAGTTTGGATATGTCGAGCACATCGTTGATCAATGCGGTAAGTCTTTCCCCTTCGGAGAGAATGATATCAATGTTTTCCCTTATTCTTTTGACGGCTTTGACGGTTTTCATATCGGAATCGTCGGAAAATTTCATAAATATGTCATCCTCAAGTTTTCTCTTGATGATCTCGGTAAAGCCGCGGACCGAGGTAAGCGGGGTCCTCAATTCATGGGAAACTGTCGATATGAAGTCGGTCTTCATGCGGTCGACTTCTTTTTCGGAAGTGATGTCCCTTATCAGGATTACGGACCCTATCCCTTTATCGTCAGTCTCAAACGTATCCTGATGGATGCCTGTTGCGACCGCCTTGCCGATTCTGTTATGTGCAAGTCCTATTTCCGATGTATATACTTCATAAGAATTATCTATGCTTTTTCTAACAAGTTCGGCGAATTCGTTGCCGAATAAGTCTCTGCAATTCTTTCCTATCAGGTCCGTTTCCCTTAGGGCGAACATGTAAGAAAGCGCCGGATTGACATGGGTAATTACACCGTCCGTATCCGTGACAAGAAGTCCGTCGGCCATGTTGTCTATGACGGCGGTAAGATATGCAAGGGTGTTCTGCAACTCCACTACCGCATCATTTATAGCCTGTTCATACCTGTCGAAAACCTCGCGCAGATCGGTTGCCATGGATTTCATCGTATCGGCAAGCAGACCTATCTCATCATGTGATTTGATATCGACATTGGAAGAAAAATCATGAGAGGCAAGTTTTCTCGCATATTCCGACAATTCATTAAGCGGCTGAGAGACCTTATTGACAAGAAAATAGGCCATAGTAACGCTGAAGATGAAAATAATAGCAATAAGGGCAAGCTGGCGTATCATTGCAGCCTGCATCTGGGACATAATCATTCCCTTGTCCATTCCTACATGAACATATCCGGCTATCCCCTCCAAAATAGGGGCGGCTATGTCGATAAACTTACCGCCGCCTTCGGTATTAAGGTCCTGAATAGATATGGTCTTTGCTTTTTCATTTTTTATTTTCAATATCTCATCCGGCACATTCGGGACGAATGTATGCGAAACGATTTCTCCCTGGGCATCTACAACAAAAACATAAAATACCCCGCTTATTTCAAGAAACTGATCTATCATGGCCTGTATGGTGGATGCATCTCTGTTAAGCAGAGTCTCAACGCTCGAACCGGCAATGCTTTTCGCTATCGCCGTACCCTTGCTTTTATATTCCTGAACAAGGTCCTTATAAAGGTTCCAGCCGGAAGAAATGGCTATTGTGACGGCAATGACTATGAAAAGAATGATAATAATCAAAAGGGTCTTTTTGAAAAGTTTTGACATTATCATTTTCGCCACTTGCTCCAGTCTTTAATAGGCACAAAACGCCTACTGTCATAGGTAGTATAATAGACCTTGTTTAAACCCTGATGTCTGTCCGGACCGAAGGATACACTGGCGTCGATCCCTATGTCTAAGTCTTTTATACTTTCCACAACTTTTTTGATATCGGTTTTTTCAAGATTACTCCCCATCCTTTTGAGTATCTCAACAAGAAGCTTTGCATTCAGGAACCCTTCAAAACTGACGAAACTGTATCTCAAGGGTTTATAGTCCTTGTCATGAAGTTCTGATGCCGGCGGCGGATTATATGCATCAATCAGTTTACGGTATTGTCTGACGGCCCCGAGGGATGTATCTTCATAACTTGGCACAACCTGAGAGTTAATCAGGTTATCGGTATAATTTTTCCCCTTGTCTTTTCCGGTTTTGAGAAGCAGGTCTACTAAAAACTCGCTTCCTACAAAGGAGACGTTGGCTATCGGCACATTCCACCCGGCGTCTCTCGCGTCTCGTATAAACGCTGCACAGGCTGCATATGCGCCGATAGATATGACCGCATCGGCATTTGACTTTCTGAGTATCTCAACCTGCTGTTTAAGGCTTTCGGAATATTTAGTGCCGCGGCGGTATGTGGATTCTCCGACAATCTTAAGGCCGTACTTTGCAAGAGTTGATTTTACGCCGTTCCATCCGCTTCTTCCATAGGCGTCCGCCTGGTAAAATACGGCTATCCTCTTTCTGCCTATGTTCACAAGATTATTTACCAAACCTTCCGTCTCCTGATAGTAAGACGCCCTAAGGTTAAAAACAAAGGCGTCATAAGGGAACTGCCGTTGAGGCTGGGCGCCTGTAAACGGAAAAAAGAGATAGATATTCCTGTCGCTGTAGCTTTTCAGCAATGGGAGGACTCTGGTTACGGTAGGTGTGCCGAGATAATCAAAGAGAAGGAAAACGTTGTCTTTTTCGACTAATTTGATCGTGTTTTCGATGGCGGGCGCCGGATTATAGCCGTCATCATAAGGGACAATTACGATTTTTCTACCGTTTATTCCTCCTTTTGCATTGATATAATTGATATAGGTCATTGAGCCCTTGTAAAGCTCGCTTCCCATGCCTCCGGTAGGACCTTTAAATGCAGCCGACATGCCGATTACGATATCGCCGGCATAAAGATGTGAGCCGAGCACAAAGACTAAAACTATGCCGAGGGAAAATATCCTAAAATATTTTCTAAAGCAGTTCATCAGTTCAGAATTGGACCTGACAGCGTTTTACGCCTTCGCCTTCGTCCCGAATCCAAAGCAGAGTCTTGTTGTTTCGGCGGCACCAGTTTTTTACATCGTTCTCAAAAGTGGAACAGTCTGCGACTACTTCAAGAACGTCTTCCTTCTTTAATTTCAATGCCTTGATCGTCATTTGAATAGTAGGCTGCGGGCACTTCAATCCTTTTGCATCAAGAAGAACAACAGGCATGTTTCGACCTCCTAACCGTATCGATATTTACAGTATAATTTATCATTTTAAATGATTTTAGATATTAAAGTAAAATTATAATAAAAATAGCGTAAATTAGATATAATAAATAATAAATTCATCGGCCTTTTTCTGTCTTAACTTTAATTCTGAAGAACCCCTTATAAATTCCGATAAATCCTTTTCTTGACATGCCCGTGGAGCAGATTATAAAATCATTAACCTCATATGTATCTGAGATAAATTTTAAAAATAAAGGATTACTGCATGTCAGAAATAATTTTAAAAACGGATTTTCCGGATATTCCTTTCATCAAAAGCGGCAAGGTAAGAGACATCTATGACCTCGGCGACTATATTTTACTTATAGCCACTGACAGAATATCCGCCTTTGATGTAGTGCTTCCGGACGGCATTCCCGGAAAGGGAAGGGTGCTCACGCAGATTTCCCTTTACTGGTTTAAGCAGATGGAGGATGTTATTGCAAACCATCTTGAGGCTGTAGAGGTAAAAGAGTTCCCCGAACCCCTGCATAAATATTCCGACGTCCTTGAGGGAAGAAGCATGCTCGTAAAAAAGGCAAAACCTATGCCGGTTGAATGCGTTGTAAGAGGTTATTTGTCCGGCAGCGGTTGGAAATCTTACCGGAAAGACAAAACCGTTTGCGGAATCCGGCTTCCGGACGGGCTGCTTGAATCTTCAAAACTGAAAGAGCCCGTCTTTACTCCAAGCACAAAAGAAGAGCAGGGGCATGACATTAACATTTCTTTTAAGGAAGTTGAGAACATTGTCGGAAAAGAACTTGCTGAAAACCTCAGAAACGCAAGCCTTAAAATATAT
>JBAZWR010000168.1:0-5007 GCA_041660325.1 Thermodesulfovibrionales bacterium
TATACCTTCATTTGGCGTGAAGGGCGCAGATGTGATAGAAGTGCGGGAAGCCAGCAGGGGCATCACTGATATAGCGGACAATCTATCAAAGAGCGAGCATAGGGGAATGCCTGCATGGGTTGAAGTCGATGCGGCAAACTTCAAGGGTAAGGTTTTACATATTCCTTCCCGCGAAGAAATGCAGATACCCGTTCAGGAACAACTCATAGTTGAACTTTATTCCAAATAACGGAATTAATACGGGAAGTAAGAAACGGCGGAACGTAATCAATTCTTGTTTCCTATTTCCTATTTTAAACGCTTAGAAGTATAGGAGGCCTTATGGACCTTAGAAAAATAGGCTTTCAGCTGCCTGAAACCATTAAGTTTGATGAAGAGACTCTGAACGATACTTATGGTAAATTAGTGGCTGAGCCGTTAGAACGCGGTTTCGGGACTACCCTTGGAAATGCACTCAGAAGGATTTTGCTTTCTTCCATCGAAGGCGCAGGGGTGACGGCAGTAAAGATACCGGGCGCCCTCCATGAGTTTTCAACGATAAAGGGCGTCAAAGAGGACGTTGTTGATGTCATATTAAATATTAAAAGACTCAGGTTTAAGCTCTACACAAGCGGGAAAAAGATTGCGGCGGTAAAGATAAAAGGCCCCAAAATTATAACAGGCGCCGACATTCAAAGCGATTCATCTTTTGAAGTGCTTAATCCCGAACAGCTTATTGCAACGCTTGATAAGGATTCTACCTTTGAGGCGGAGATGTATATCAAGAAAGGCAAGGGATATGTCGCCGCCGAATTGAATAAGGAAGAGGACCTCCCTATAAATATGATCGCCGTTGATTCGGTTTTTACGCCCATTCAAAAGGTCAATTTTATAGTTGAGAAAGCAAGGGTGGGCAGGGCCACGGATTATGACAGGCTTGTTATGGAGATATGGACTGACGGCAGCATAACTCCGGAAAAAGCGATTTCGCAGGCTGCGTCTATCCTTATCGAACTTCTGACCTTCTTTATCCTGGAGGAAGAAGACCTTGACGAAGAAAATATTTCCATGGAAGAAGGCAGTCTTGTCAATGTATCCGGCGAAGACCCTATATTTAATGCCAATCTCCTTAAAAGTGTCGATGAACTGGAGCTTTCCGTAAGGTCATATAACTGTCTGAAGAATGCAAACATAAAGGCCATTGCCGATCTTGTCCAGAAGACCGAACAGGAAATGCTGAGAACAAAAAATTTTGGCCGCAAGTCCCTGAATGAAATAAAGGAGATACTCCATACTATGGGACTTCGCCTTGGCATGAGAGTCGACCTTGAAGCCCTTAACAAAGAAGCGGTTATGCAAAGCGGAGGTGTAGAAAAAGATGCGACACAAAGTTGATGGCAGATTATTCGGCAGGCCGGCCAATCAAAGAAAAGCTCTGTTAAGAGGTCTTGTTTCCTCGTTGCTGGAACATGAGCGTATAGAGACTACGGTTGCAAAGGCAAAGGAAGTAAGGAAGATCGCCGAGAAGGTTATAACCCTTGGGATTAAGGGGGATCTTGCCGCAAAGAGACTTGCCCTGTCTTATGTGCCCAACAGGACCGTAGTGGCAAGGCTGTTCAAGGAAATAGCCCCGAGGTTTTCGGGCAGAAACGGCGGTTATCTTAGGATTATCCATTCCAGACAAAGAGTTAACGACTCGGCGCCCCTTGCGGTGATAGAATTTATTGACTACGAGGAGCTAAAGAAGTCGCGGGATAAAGAAAAAGAGGCAAAGACCGAGAAAAAAGAGTCATAGAAAAAAGTTAAACACGATATTATAAAATGCAATAATGAGAAGTGAATAGCAAAAACTTATTCCTTCTCATTTTTTGTTTTTAACCCAAAAACTGCGGATGTCCGAAATAAATTTATTTAACTCGATAATTTTATATAAAAAGATAGTTCATGGTAATTGCATAAAAATATTTTGCTGACACATCTATATAAGTACACTATGGTATCGAAAAATAAATTTATTTCGGACATCCGCAGTTTCTACGAAAGTTTAATAGCATTTTTCGGGTTAAAAACATCCCCTTTGTTTAAATAGAACCATAATTGAGCTATTCTATTAAGGTTGTCATTGAGAGGAAAGGTTAATTTATGAAAGTCCTTGTCACAGGCGGAGCGGGGTATATCGGGAGCCATATCGTCAAGGCGCTTGGCGGGAAAGGGCATGACGTACTTGTATACGATAACCTTTCTTTCGGCCATGATTGGGCGGTGCTTTTCGGAAGGCTCATAAAAGGCGACCTCGCAGACAAAGAATTTCTCGATAACGTTTTCCGGAAAGAGCATATAGATGCCGTTATACACATGTCCGCCATGATAGTAGTTGATGAGTCTGTTAGAGAGCCGCTGAAGTATTACAGAAATAATTTCATAAATGCCGTAAATCTTATCGAGACCTGCATAAAGCACAAGGTAAAACAGTTCATCTTTTCCTCAACCGCGGCTGTTTACGGCATCCCGGAAAAATCGCCCGTGACGGAAGAAACTCCCCTGCTTCCTATAAACCCATACGGCGCATCAAAGGTTATGGCGGAACGCGCGCTCAAAGACGTTTCTTTGTCCGGTGATTTAAGATATGTTGCGCTCAGGTATTTCAACGTTGCCGGAGCGGACCCTCTCGCGCGTATCGGACAGGCAAGAAAAGACGCCACCCATCTCATAACGGTATCACTCAGAACAGCCATGGGCAAGAGAAGCCGGCTTGATATTTTCGGGACGGACTACCCGACTCCCGACGGGACCTGCATCAGAGATTACATACATGTTGACGACCTGGCTGAAGCCCATATCCTTGCTCTTGAATATCTTGCGTCGGGAGGCGGCAGCAAAATCTATAATTGCGGCTACGGGCACGGCTATTCCGTAAAGCAAGTTGTTGATAAGGTAAAAGAGGCAACGAAAATTGACTTCCCTGTCGGATACACCGACCGAAGGCCGGGAGACCCGCCTTCACTTATTGCGGATCCCACGAAACTGAAAAAAGAATTAGGCTGGGCCCCGCAATACGACGACCTTGGCTATATCATTAAGACCGCATGGGAGTGGAAGAAAAAACTCCATGCCGATCCGTCTTTATTTTAACCTGAATAATGTAATAAACTGCGGATAGAGTATCTTCGCTTTCTCCTCGGCGAATCCGCTTGAGGCGGACATTCTCGGTCGTTTCTCCCTTCAAACATTCTATCCGCATTTGCCGTGCCAATTTCATGAATAATCCGGGTTAAATTAACCCGAATAATTTTAATCCGTCTCTGATGAATAGTACTGAAAAGACCAATAGCACAAATCCCGATGTTCTGATTATATAGATATACGTATTGCTTTGCAGAAAAGATTTAGACTTATCGACGAGCAATGCCGCTATTATTTTTGAGCCTACCAGAAACAGATAGAATCCGAGTATAAATAAGAGACTCGACATCGGATTAATCCTGAATGCTTTTAATATAGCCGGAGCGCCTACCGTCATCCAGAAGAGATACGGATGCGGACTTAACATGTTCGTTATTATCCCTTTTCCGAGAGGATGCATTTTAATGTTTCGCAGATCTAATTCAATGTTTTTTACAGTAAAGCTTTCATATGCCAGATATGCTATAAAGAATGCCCCCAGGATAGATATTGTCCCAAGTACAAAGTTAAAGCCCGATAGTTTTTTTAAAATAAAAACCGATAGCAATATAATAGGAACATCCGTTAAAACCGGGACGCTTGCAATAATTATCCCCTCTTTCCTGCTATGTTTCAAAGTTTCGGAAATGACCAAAGTCAACAACGGCCCCGGCGATATCCCGGCTGCCATACCAAGCAGCGCTCCCGAGATCAGGAATGTCATGGATTCAGGCACGTTTAGATTTTAATGCGGTCCGGCATGCAAAGTCCATAATCTCTGTGACATAGGGTTTTAAAATGCAGGGGGGAAAGGACTATACCTCGAACGCGTCAATGATATGCTCTATCTGTTTTTGACCGTTATCCGTATACATTATGCTGAGGACGTCAAAACGTATCGGGATCTCTTCGCCCTGCTTCTTCATGTAAAGCAACGCCAGGTTTCTCAGTTTCAGCCTTTTCCTGCTATGCACCGCTTCGAAGGGATAGCCGAAGGAATCGTTTGCCCTTGTTTTGACTTCAATGAAAACAGTGGTCTCACCGTCCCGGGCGATGATATCTATCTCGCCGACATAATTCTTGTAGTTTTTAGCAATGATCTTATAACCCTTTTTCTCAAGGAATATTACGGCGAGGTCTTCGCCTTTATTGCCAAGCGCTTTCATTGCCTTCGAGCCTTTTAAGGAGCCTGGGTATTCCTTCAATATGGCAGATTTCTTTCTGGCAGAGCCTTTTAAGGAGTTCCCTGAATGAGGCAAATTCCTCCCAGAGGCCGTTTAGATTCATGGATAATGCTCTGTTGAGTTCATCTCCTTTTTTGTCCCAGTCCATGAGCAGAACTACTCTGTCGAATTGCCGCACAACGTCCTCGCAAAAGTCATAGAGATTTTTACCGCCGTGAAGCTTGATAATCTCGCCGCTCAGCCCGAGTTCTCTCAGTGCGAGGGCGTCTTTTTTCCCTTCAACAATGACTGGGGCGCTCTCATTGATATCATGCAGGATTTCAAATACCTCCCGTAATCTTTCAGCCCTTTCGAGGTCAATGGCGGAGGGAAGGTTTTTGTGCGTGTTAAGCATGTCAAAATTATGATACAGGATATAGCTTATAATTTACAAATTCAGGCTAAAATAGCTCAAATCTGCTATTATATTTAAGAGGTTTCAGCTTATTTTTCAGCTCGTTGCTTAATTGACATTCATAATAGTTTAATATATGTTTTAAACATGGCGACAAGATTAGGTCAATTGCTTACATCATCAAAAATGATCACCGAAGATCAGTTGAATGAGGCTATCGGTCTCCAGCGGAGAGAAGGCGGTAGGCTGGGGACGAACCTGATCAAATTAGGATACATAACCGAAGAG
>JBAZWR010000169.1:0-4999 GCA_041660325.1 Thermodesulfovibrionales bacterium
AGGGCGAAGCAGCGGTTTTAACGCAGCAGGCCGAGGCAGCCAGGAAAGAAGCCGAGGCAAAAGAACAGGAGATTAAACGCGCAAAGGGCGAAGCAGCGGTTTTAACGCAGCAGGCCGAGGCAGCCAAGAAAGAAGCCGAGGCAAAAGAACGGGAGATTAAACGCGCAAAAGGCGAAGCAGCGGTTTTAACACGCCAGAATGAGATGGCCAGGAAAGAAGCCGAGGCAAAGGGATTAGAACTTGAGAAAGCGCAAAAGGAAACCCAGGCCAAAAAGCTTGAAGCGGAAATGGCTCGTATGAAAATAGAAGAAGCCATGGCGCAGAGAAAGCAGTTGGAAAATGAACTCAGAGAATTGAAAGCAAAGCAGACCGATAGAGGAGTGGTCCTAACCTTAGGAGATATACTATTTGAGACGGGGAAGTCCGCTTTAATGCCGGGCGCCAAGCGCACTATGAACATCATTGCGGATTTTTTAAAGAAGTATCCTAAGCGCAACATTTTAATTGAAGGTTTTACCGACAGCGTAGGCGGTGAAAAATACAATTTAAAACTTTCCCAGCAGAGGGCCCAGTCCGTCCGCGCCGCTTTGACGATAAGGGGAATTGTCAGCGAAAGGATCGCTCTAAAGGGTTATGGCGAGCGTTTCCCTGCGGCAAGCAATAAAACAGATGCCGGCAAACAACAAAACAGGCGTGTTGAAATAATTATTTTAGATGAAGGAGCAGCAGCGGGGAAAATGCTTCGTTAACAATTAGCTCGGCGTATTATTCAATAAAAATAACGGGCAGAGAGTTGACCTTCTCTGCCCGTTTAATTACTTAATTAGAGTTTAACAACATTGATTGCCTTGGGACCTTTCGGGCCCTTCTCGGTATCAAAGCTGACCTTGTCACCCTCGGCAAGGGTCTTAAACCCGTTGCCCTGGATTGATGTGTGGTGGACAAATAATTCAGTGCTGTCTTCGGCGGCTATAAAGCCGAACCCTTTGCTGTCGTTAAACCATTTCACAGTTCCTTGTGTCATTTCTTTTACCTCCTTCTCTCTAAACTCAAATCTCAGAAGAACCTAACAAAAAAAGGCCGCAAAGTCAAAAGTCTTTGGGGCCTCTTACGAACGCAAAAACCTCTAAAATTCTGTTTATACAATACCATGCACTCTAACACTTCGTCAAGGAAATATAAATCCCGAAAAATTTGTCGGCAAAAACACATATGATTGTCGAAGGGGTTTTGATATAATTTTTAGATGAATAAAACTTCCGGCATACGGAATTCCGGCTCATGCGGCGTCGGCTTTGTCTGCAATATAAAAGGCGAGCAAAGCCGTCGGATCGTTCAATGGGGAATTGAGGCGGTCAAGAACCTTACCCACAGGGGAGCCGTCGGCTCTGACGGCAAGACAGGGGATGGGGCGGGTGTTCTTTTCCAACTGCCGAAGAAATTCTTTCTTGAAGAGATCGGAAAGTCGGGATATGAAATCTCTCACGTTGACAACCTTGCGGCAGGTTTTTTTTTCTTTCGTAAGAATAATGAAAATGAAATAGAATCCATCCTGAAAAAAAGGGGGATCAAGCCGATAGGCTGGAGGACCGTCCCCACAAATGATGATGCACTCGGGCAGTCCGCACTCTCTTCAAAACCCGTCATCAAGCAGCTTCTTCTGGATATGGAAGGGATCGAAAAGGACAAAAGAGAGCTCTCGCTCTATCTTTCCAGAAGGGCAATTGAAAAAGCCTTTGGCGAAACATTATACATTTCTTCCTTATCTTCCAAAACTATCGTCTACAAGGGGATGCTTGTAGCGCCGTATCTTGACTGTTTTTATCCCGACCTGACAAGCGAAGGTTTTGAATCGGCCTTCTGTTTGTTCCACCAGCGATTTTCCACAAACACCTTCCCTGACTGGACATTGGCCCAGCCTTTCAGGATGCTTGCCCATAACGGAGAGATAAATACAATTCAGGGAAACAGGAACTGGATAAAATCAATCGGGCCCGACATATGGCACGAGATATTCGGTGATGACAATGAGCTCATTGAGCAGGTCCTGTCCGATGAAGAGAGCGATTCGGCTTCTCTTGATAAAATTATCGAGCTCCTTATGTTTTCCGGTTTCTCCCTTGAACATGCCGTAAATCTCTGCATACCTCCTGCATGGGAATGCTGCGAATTGCCCGACCGTCGGAAACGCAGAAATGCCGAGGCATTTTTTGAATACCAGTCTTTCCTCATGAAGCCCTGGGACGGACCTGCGGCTATTGTTATGTCCGACGGTGATTCCGTAATCGCCCACCTTGACAGGAACGGCCTCAGACCTATGAGATACGCCTTGACGGAAGACGGCGTACTGATACTCGGCTCCGAGGCGGGAATAATCGATCTTGAGGGAAGGGTCATATCCAAAAAGGAAAGGATGGTCCCGGGCGGCACACTTACCGTAGATTTTGCAAAAGGCGAGATACGGCATACGGAGGAGATTATTTGCGGTCTTGCAGACCGGAAACCTTACAGGGAATGGACGGACCGGCATCTTGTTGAATTACAGGGCTGGGGTAAAGATAATTCCCGGATACCTTCCGATCTCGTCGGAAAACAGAAGGCCTTCGGTTATACCTATGAAGAGGTTGATTTCTCGCTAAAAGGTATGGCTATGAAGGCAAAGGAGCCCACATATTCAATGGGAGACGATACTCCTTTGCCGGCCCTTGCCGTAACGCCCCAGTTGCTTTTCAGATACTTTAAACAGCGGTTTTCACAGGTGACAAACCCGCCCATAGATTCCATACGGGAACGGATGGTTATGTCATTGAGGATGAATATCGGCTACAAGAAGAACTTCCTCAAGGAAACGCCTGCACATGCAAAAAGGCTCAGGCTTGAGTCCCCTGTTTTACTTGAAGCCGGTATGAACGAGATCGAGGACCAAAAGGTCTTTAAGACGATGAAGATCCCGATCACATTTCAAAAAGCGGCTTCGGACCGGCATCTTAAAGCAGCGGTATCAGAGTTGCAGTCAAAGGTTATAGATGCCGCGAGAAGAGGGACGGAAATCATTATCCTTTCGGACATGGACGTCTCAAAAGAGCGGCCCGCAATTCCGGGTCTTTTAGCCGCGGCTGCGTCTTTTAAGGCCTTACAACAAGCGGGGATTGCCAACAGGGCAAGCCTTATAATGGAAACGGGAGAGGCCAGGGATTCTCATCATATGGCATGTCTCATAGGATACAATGTGTCGGCGGTTTATCCATATCTTGCTCTGCAGACGATAAGGCATATGTGCGACAGAGGCGAGATAGACGGCCCTTATGAGACGGCGGCTTTGAATTATAAAACAGCGCTTGAAGAAGGCCTTTACCGTGTAATCTCAAGAATGGGCATCTCTACTCTCAGCTCTTACTATGGCGCCCATTTGTTCGATACTATATGCCTCAACAATGATTTTGTAGAAGAATACTTCACCGGTACTCCGGTAACAATTGAAGCGGACGGTATGCAGGAGATAGAGCGGTCGCTCCTGTATCGGCATGCGGCAGGGTTCGACGTATCCGAGCCTTTCCTTGAGAATACGGGGACGATAAAATTCAGGAAAGGCGGGGAGCGGCACGCTTGGTCTCCGCCCAACATCGCAACACTTCATAAGTTCCTCAGGGAAAAAGACGAAAAGGCATACAGAGATTTTTCGAAGTCATCCGATGAAGAGCCCGTATTTATCAGGCATCTTATGAGCTATAAAAGAGGTGATCCGCTTCCGTTAAAGGAAGTGGAATCCGAAGGGCATATCCTTAGACGGTTTTTCTCCGGCGCAATGTCTATCGGGGCGCTTTCGCCTGAGGCCCATGAGACTATTGCCGAGGCATGCAACAGACTCGGCATACGGAGCAATAGCGGAGAAGGCGGTGAAGACTCCGCAAGGTACGGCACCATTAAGAACAGCGCGATAAAACAGATAGCCTCCGGCAGGTTCGGCGTGACGCCGGCGTATCTGGCTTCCGCCCGCGAACTTGAGATAAAGATGGCCCAGGGCGCAAAGCCCGGTGAAGGAGGACTCCTTCCTCCCGAGAAGGTCACGGAATATATTGCAAAGCTTCGGCACTGCAGTCCGGGCATGATCCTTATATCTCCGCCGCCTCATCACGATATCTATTCCATAGAAGACATAGCACAACTTATCAACGATCTGAAAGAGGCGAACCCGGATGCGAGGGTCTGTGTGAAACTCGTATCTGAAGCAGGCGTCGGGACTGTCGCGGCAGGGGTCGCCAAGGCTTATGCGGATATTGTTCAGATAAGCGGCTGTGACGGCGGCACCGGGGCCGCTTCGATCACCTCCATAAAAAATGCGGGCAATTACTGGGAGGCGGGGCTTGCAGAGACGCAGAACGCGCTGGTGGAAAACGGCCTGAGAGACAGGATTACCGTACGTGTCGACGGCGGAATAAAGACGGGCCGGGATGTTATCATCGCGGCCCTTCTCGGGGCCGATGAATTCGGCTTCGGCAGCGCCGTGTTGATCGCCGCAGGCTGCATCATGGCAAGGCAGTGCCATTCAAACACCTGCCCGACAGGGATTGCAACACAGGATGAACGGCTGAGGAAAAGGTTCAAAGGGAAGGCAGAGGACGTCATGCTTTATTTCAGGGCCGTTGCACGGGAGGTGAAAGAACTCCTTGCGGAGATGGGGTTCGGCAGCCTTGCGGAGATCATAGGCAGGACGGACCTGCTGACATGTGATGTGTCCGATAAACGTCCGGCGGCAAAGAAAATAATACTTAACAGCCTTTGTCGCTTTGAACCTGATAACCGTTCGAGAAGATCTCTGAACGCGCGGAACGACAACCCTGCGCCTTCAATGAACAATATGCTTGTTAACGATTTGCTCCCGTATATCCGGAAAGCGGAATCCGTCGAAAGAGAATATGCAATCCGGAATATAGATAGAAGCGTGCCGGTGCGGCTCAATTTTCATATATCAAAAAAATACGGGGACAACGGTCTGCCG
>JBAZWR010000170.1:0-4968 GCA_041660325.1 Thermodesulfovibrionales bacterium
TCATATCAACTATACAGAAATTGTAGATGCTGTGGAAGACCTCATGGAAGTCAAAACTCTCATAGGCTGCCGAAACTTTTTTTGTAAAGGTCTGGAGCCTGCTCATCGCCCATCTGTCGATCTCAAGCAGGTCTTTGCCGTAATCGTTTCCGTCGAAGTCATATATGTTTCCGAGGAGAAATCTGCAAGTATTCCTTATTTTTCTGTATGCCTCGGTTAATCTTTCAAGGATCACTTTTGAGATTCTTACGTCGTCTTTATAATCTTCCGCCGAAACCCATAACCTCAGTATTTCGGCGCCGTTGCTTTTTATCACTTCCTGCGGGGCGACGACATTGCCGAGGGATTTGGACATCTTTTTGCCCTGGCCGTCAACGGTAAACCCGTGCGTAAGGACCGTTCCGTACGGTGCTTTACCCCTTGTCCCTATTGATGCAAGAAGCGAACTCTGAAACCATCCCCTGTGCTGGTCGCTTCCTTCAAGATACATATCGGCAGGCCATGAAAGCCTGTCGTCTTTCTCAAGGACTGCGGCATGGCTTACGCCTGAGTCAAACCAGACGTCGAGAATATCCATTTCTTTGGAGAATGATGTGCCGCCGCATCTCCTGCATTTAAAGCCTGCAGGCAGAAACTCTTCCGCGTTCTTCATAAACCAGATGTCGGCGCCGTGGTTTTCAACCAGCCCGACTATTTTTGCAAGCGCCTCATGGTCCGTTACAAACTCTTCACACTCGGTGCACTTAAGAATGGTGATGGGCACCCCCCATGACCGCTGCCGGGACAAACACCAGTCGGGTCTGTTTGTGACCATTCCATGTATCCTCTCACGTCCCCATTTCGGGATCCATATTACCCTGTCTATTTCGGAAAGGGCTTTTTCTCTCAATTCGTTCTTTTGCATGGAGATAAACCACTGCTCCGTTGCGCGGAAAATGACAGGTTTCTTGCACCGCCAGCAATGGGGATATGAATGTTTGATCTTCTCCTCTTTTATCAGTTTATGATTGCTTTGGAGTATCTCTATGATCTCGGTATTAGCCTTGAATACAAATTTGCCCTGCAGGGGCGAATCTTTCTCCGCTCCCGAGAATTTAAACTTGCCGTGGTCGTCAACAGGCGCATAGATATCAAGCCCGTATTTGAGCCCGAGTTCATAGTCGTCCTCTCCGTGGCCGGGAGCTATATGGACAATCCCGGTGCCTTCTTCAAGGGACACGAATTCGCCGAGAATCGCCTTTGATCTTCTCCGTATAAAAGGATGTCCGGCCTCCATACCTTCAAGGGTTTTACCCAAAGTTCTTGCAATGATGCCGCCCTGAAGGCCGATCTTCTCCCCGAGCGCTTCAACCCTGCCCTCCGCAACAATGTAAACTTCGTCTCCCTGCTCAACTGCAACGTAATCAAGATCCGGATGAAAAGCTATTGCCAGATTGGCAGGAAGAGTCCATGGAGTCGTTGTCCAAATGATTACAAAGACGTTTTTCCCCTTCAGCTCGGGCAAAAATTTATTGATATTCTCGTCGTCAACCTCAAACTTAACGAATACCGAGGGTGATTCCTTATCGTTGTATTCGACTTCGGCCTCTGCAAGGGCGGTAACACATGAAGGACACCAGTGCACCGGCTTCTTGCCTTTATATACCGAACCTGTTTCAACAAATTTGCAGAATTCCCTCACTATGGTTGCCTCGTAAGCATTTGTCATGGTGAGATAAGGCTTCTGCCAGTCTCCGAAAACGCCGAGCCTCCTGAATTCCTCTCTCTGGATGTCCACGAATTTTGCGGCATATTCCCTGCAAAATTCCCTTTTTTCGAGGACCGAAAGCTTGTCCTTTTTGTCCCCGAGGTCTTTATCCACCTGCAGTTCAATCGGCAGGCCGTGGCAGTCCCATCCGGGTACATAGGGTGAATAAAAGCCCTTCATCGACTTATATTTGACGATGATATCCTTGAGTATTTTATTCAGGGCGTGGCCGATATGTATGTGGCCGTTTGCATAGGGAGGGCCGTCATGGAGGATGTAGTGTGCGCAGCCTTTTCTCTTTTCCTGCAGCTTTTCATAAACCTTGTTCTCTTCCCAGAAGTCCAGCATGAAAGGTTCTTTCTGCGCAAGGTTCGCCTTCATGGGGAAATCCGTCTGCGGAAGATTCAAGGTATCTTTATAGTCTTTTGTCATGAATCTCTATTATTTTTCCTCAGCCTTTTCCTTCTTCTGCGCTTCCCGTTCCGCGATGATCTTCTGTGTCAAATGGCTGGGCAATTCCTCGTAGAGAGAGAATTCCATTGAATAGAGTCCGCGTCCCGAGGTAAGACTGTGCAACTGGTTCGCATACGTCAGCATCTCGGACATCGGCACAAGCGCGGATATTTTCTGGTTCCCGCCTGCCTGAGGCTCGACGCCCTGCACTTTTCCTCTTTTAGAATTCAGATCTCCAATGATGGCCCCAAGAGTGTCATCCGGGATTATGACTTCGACCTTCATAACCGGTTCAAGCAAGATAGGTTTTGCTTCCTGAATGGCTTTTTTCAGGGCCATGGAACCCGCTATCTTGAAGGCCATTTCCGAAGAATCCACCGAATGGTATGAACCGTCGAATAAGGTCACTTTTATATCAACAATGGGAAACCCGGCTACGACTCCCTCTTTCATGGTTTCAACAACACCTTTTTCAACGGCAGGCCTGTATTGCTGGGGGATGACGCCGCCGACGATCTTGTCTGCAAATTCATAGCCCCCGCCCCTCGGCATAGGCTCGACTGCAAGCCAGCAATCACCGTATTGTCCGCGGCCTCCTGACTGTTTCTTGTATCTTCCCTGCACCTTTGTAGCAACTTTAATTGTCTCTCTGTAGGGGACTTTCGGGGTTTTCATCAGGACCTCGACCCCGAATTTCCTTTTGAGCCTTTCAAGGGTAACTTCAAGGTGGACCTGCCCCATTCCGGAGAGGAGCATTTCCTTTGTCTCTTCGTCCCTCTGGAACCTGAGGGTCGGGTCCTCTTCAAGAATCCTGTGAATGCCTGTACCGACTTTTTCTTCATCGCCCTTGCTCTTTGGCGCTATCGCATAGGCAATCAACGGGTCGGCAAACTTTGCCTTTTCAAAAATAATGGGATGTCCCTCTTCGCAGAGGGTATCTCCGGTATAGGTTTCCTTAAGTTTTGCAACAACACCGATCTCCCCGGGGCCTAATAACGACGCCGATACCTGCTTTTTCCCCTGAATGTGAAAGACCTGGCCTATCCTTTCCTTTGCCCCGGTTGACGCATTCAGTATATTGGAGTCGGCCTTAAGCGAGCCGGAATAAACCCTGAACATCGAGAGTCTGCCTGCAAAGGGGTCGGCGATAGTTTTAAACACATATGCTGAAAAAGGCTCCGTAGCGGAAGGTTTTCTTTCAACCTGAGTATTGTTTTTAGGATTTGTGCCTTTAATGGGTGAAATCCGCGCCATCTCGACAGGCGACGGCAGGCAAAGAATGATGGTTTCGAGCAATTGCGGTATCGCAATGTTAGCGACGGCAGAGCCGCAGGCCACGGGAATGAACCTTCTGGTAAGAGAGCCTTCCTTGACCCCTTTTATTATTTCTTCATCAGTGAGGGTCCCTCCCTCAAGATATTTCTCAAGCAGATTGTCGTCGGCCTCGGCGATTTTTTCGACGAGTTTTTTTCTGTATTCCTCGGCCTCAGGAAGAAGCTCGGCAGGGATATCCGATTGCTCGGACTTTCCTCCGACGGTTTTGAAGGCCCTCATTTTTATAAGGTCAACAACACCCTGAAAACTTTCTCCCGCGCCTATGGGTATTTGCAACGGCAGGCCTTCGCTTCCGAATGTCTTTTCTATATCTCCGAGCGCCCTCGAAAAATTCGCCATATCCTTGTCCATTTTATTAACAAATACCATTCTCGGCAGTTCATACTCTGAGGCATACTTCCATATCTTTTGTGTTTCGGCCTTGACTCCGGATATGGCGCTGACAATGACTAAAGCTCCGTCCACAGCCCTTAAGCAGCCGCGCGTATCCTCGATGAAATTAATAAATCCGGGAGTGTCAATAAGATTGATCGTGCAGCCGTTCCAGGTGCAGAAGGCAAGGGAGGAAGTGATGGTTATTTTCCTCTCGATCTCTTCCGGTTCGTAGTCGGTTGTTGTAGTCCCGTCTTCAACATTACCGAGTCTGTCTATCGACCCGGAAGTGAAAAGCATTGCCTCAACCAAAGCCGTTTTGCCCGCGCCGCCGTGTGCGATGACGGCAACATTCCGAATTTTATCGACGTCAATGTTTGCCATAAAACCCCCTCAAATAAAAGTTAGAATTATGAAGGATGAAGGATGAGTAAAAACAATCCGTCTCATCCCTCATCTTTCATAATTCATTCTGCAAGGATTTCTTCAATAACCGGTTTTGCTTCGGTTTTCTTCCCTGCACTGAAACTCCAGAGCTTTATCAATAAAAAAGACAGCATAAAAGCGCCGAATCCGGAAACGGCGGAAACCATATCAGGATCGGAGCCTGCAAAAAATGGGCCGAACAATTCTTTTCCTATGACGGCCCCTCCTACAAGGGCGAGCGCCGGTATCCCGTATATAACCATAGAGCTTTTTAAATATGTATATGATTTCAGGACTACTTTTACTTTTTGCCCGACCTGCGCATGGACGCTATTTAGCGCCTGGATCTCCATAACCTCTTGTTCGGGTTTGCATATTTTCAGGGAACACCCTTCACAGGCGCTTTTCTTCGGCAATGCAACAGTGGCAAAGGCGCCTTCTATGCTTTTGACTAAGCCGACCTCTTCCACAGTGCTGAATTTTACCATATAAGGTCTTCAAAAATCCTTAGTTTCTTCCCGTATCCCTCGTGCGGATTTGACAAAATACCGCTTCTTTCGATACCTTATATCGTCAAAAACGCACCCGCAACAAAATCAAGGGAGGTTATTATGGAAATCATCAGGATACCGCGT
>JBAZWR010000171.1:0-4897 GCA_041660325.1 Thermodesulfovibrionales bacterium
GGGTCAGCCCAAGCGCCAATGCAAAGAGTTGATTCTCGCCCATCTTCAGTCCCTCCGTGGCCGGTTGCCACGGAGAGTTTACAATGCGTCAGATCTTTAACCCACTCGAAACGGAAGAGAACCATATTTATTATCAGTAAGTCTAATGAAATCGTTGGCCCATTGAGTAATCCAATTTGTGACGATATAAAGATTGTGAATGTTCTCGATACGTCGGACGGTCCAGCATTTAATGGAATCGCACCAGGAAAAACGTTATGCTCGATGTCTTCTGCGGCAGGTGGTATGGGAAAACGTCGGGTTTTTTCCATTACAGTACACGATAAATAAAAGAATGTTGCGGTCTAACAACAGGCTGAAGCTGACGGCTCCATCGGTTCACGCTTTTTGCATTTACGCGGGTGTTGATGATCCCGGGCCGCGTGGCATAAAAGCGTGCCCCTCGGCCCGCAGCTTAGCCTGAGCGTTAGACGCAATTTACCGGGGAAAGCATGAAAAGCATATTAATCACATCATTTACGGTCCTGGCGCTTTTTTCAGGAGTGGTAATAGCTCAAGATAATATTGAAAAAAAGAAAATAGATTATTTATTAACTTCAATCGAAACAATGGAAGGGGCAAAATTTATTAGAAACGGAACTGAACATAATGGAAAGGAAGCCGCAGAGCATTTACGGCTGAAGTTAAAAAAAGCTGATGGTAAGGTCCAAACCGTTGATGATTTTATAAGGCTATGCGCCTCAAAATCTATTATATCTGGCAAACCTTATGTAATCAGATCATCTGATGGGAAAACCATAAATGCAGAACAATATTTTCGGGAGAAGCTAAAGGAATATAATTCAACCGAAAAGTAAATGCGTCTAACAACAGGCTGGAGCTGACGGCTGCCCTGCGGGAGAGCGTGAGGCCCCGCAGCTCAGCCTGAGCGTTAGGTCTCGAGGAATATAGAGCAATAACCTTATAAGACCTATTTAAGCATTTTGTTGGCGGCAAGCAGGGGAAGCAAAGTTGATGGCCTATGCGAATGTGAATGCGTGCTGCGAATTGTCGGTGGTCAGCGATCATTGCGAACTTGCCGCGCTCGAACAGCATAAATGCATCAGGCAAGGCGATAGGATCCAGAGCATTTAGATCAAAAGAGGAGCATTCAATCAAGAGGACCTAACAATCGGCTGGAGCTGACGGCTGCCCTGCGGAGTACCTGAGGCCCCGCAGCTCAGCCGTAGCGTTGGACGGACAGTAAAAAAAGATTTGCAAGACCTCATTCATGGTGGTACCATGTTTCGTACCACATGGAGTACAATATGAGGAGGGCACCATGCCTAGGGTTATCCCCACCGAAGATGTTCGACCCCTTTCGGAGTTTCGTGCCAACACCGCAGCGTTCATGAATCAGGTACGTGAAACGCGGCGCCCAGTCATTCTCACCCAACATGGTCGTAGCGCCGCGGTTCTTCTTGACGTTAGGGCGTACGAAGACTTGGTTGAAAGGGCAGAAATATTAAATAACGTACAGGTAGCTCAGGCTCAAATCGCAGAGGGAAAAGGCATTGCGGATTCTGATTTTAAAAAGATCGTGCTTGAGCGGCTTGGTCTATGAAGATTATTTGGTCCCCACAGGCAGCAGATGATCTTGTAGAGAACAACAAATATATTGCTCGTGAAAATCCTGATGCGGCAAGAGTTATAGTGAATAATATTTATGAGTCTAGAAAGAAAATAAAAGAGTTTCCAATGCAAGGACGTGTTGTACCAGAGATTGGCCAGAAGGATATTCGAGAAATATTCTGTGGAAATTATAGAATCATTTATCAAATCGAAGCAAAAAGGATATTGATTTTAACGATTCGACACATGAAACAAAAATTAACAAAAAATAATATTTAGGTTTTACTGCCGTCCAACAACAGGCTGAAGCTGACGGCTCACTTGGCGTAGATCCTGAGTGCCCGCAGCTTAGCCTGAGCGTTAGGTGGACTAGTACGAATTTTAAGGTGAAATATGATGACAAGTATATTGGGGTATGAATGGCTGGGTGGATTTGTAAGTGGAGTTGTAGCTACAGTAATTGGTTTTGGATTCACTGCATTGTGGGATGTTTGGAAGATGCGAAATGACAAAAAGGCAAAGGATGATTTATTAAAAAAAGCTATAGCTGAAGACCTGTATTTTAATAAAGCTGTATTATTAAAGAATCATTTATTGTTGACTCAGGAATTGAAATCGCTGAAAGAAAAGAAATATATTATAGCTCCATTATCCTACTTTAAATTAAATTCAATGGAATTGGCACGTATTAATATATCTGTAGAGGCGATTAGTGGTAATAAGTTGTTAAAACTTCGTGATATAAGTTTTAACGCTTGGGAATTGAATGAAGATATTCGTAGTCGTGAGAATTATAGAAATACCAATAATGCAATGAATACATATGCTGAAAACATGATGTCGTTTAACGGCATTATTATTGATAAATTGGTTAGGCTGGGTGAAGCAATTGATGCATATGGAAAAGAACCTTAGCAATAGCCACCTAACCACAGGCTGGAGCTGACGGCTGCCCTGCGGGAACCTGTGAGGCCCCGCAGCTCAGCCTGAGCGTTAGGAAGGCGAGTTGATTTTTCAGAGCCTATAAGGGCATGGTGATCGAAACCATGATGTTCCAAGGCATCGGATCCCAGGCATCTATTGGCAAGGCAATAATTCCAGACCCTATTACGATCAAGGCGATCAATCGAGGCTCTATTTTTGAGCAGAGCAATAAATCCAAATCGTATAGTGGCAAGGCAATAAATCTAGGCTATTGGTCGCTTCCTAACAACAGGCTGAAGCTGTCGGCGCTCAGCCGCCTGTGCTTCAATCTCTCTATAATGTGCGGCAAGCATTCGCGCCGCAGCTTAGCCTGAGCGTTAGGTGGACAAGGACAAAATACTAATACTACGGGGGACCGAACGATGGCAGAAGGTATTGACAAGGAAATCGATGCCATAAAAACGGTGTTGGCGGCACTTGAACCATTGAGTAGGGAGGCAAGGCTCAGCGTACTCGATTATGCGATTAGACGTCTTGGTATTCAATACGCCGGAACTGCGAGCTCTCAGCCCCCTCAATCACCTTTACCTGCGGCGACATTGCCTCAAGGCAAAGCGGCGGCGACCGTAACAACAGGCACCCAAGAAAAAACCGCGCCGCCTGTACACATCGAAAAGCTTAAGGATGAAAAAAAGCCGCGATCTGCGAATGAGATGTCGGCGATAGTCGCTTATTTTCTTGCGCATGTCGCTCCTGAAGGCCAGCGCAAGACCACTGTTACCACGCACGACATGGAGACTTACTTCAGAATTGCGCGGTTTCCCCTACCCAAACAGATCCGTGTAACACTGCAGAACGCAAAAAATGCGGGCTACTTTGACGCGGTCGGCGATGGCGAATACAAGCTTAACGCCATCGGCTACAATCTAGTTGCACACAATATGCCACGAGGAGGAAGCGGAGAAAAGCGATCCAGACCATCTAAGAGAACAAAAAGTAAGCCAAAGGGTAAAGGCAAGAGCGCGCGATGATTCGAGCGTTGATAGAAGCAGTTGACGGCTTCCTCGGCACCCTGCGAAGGAGAACCTCGGTTAACGTCAATGATCAACAAGCAAAAGAAAAGGCCATTGAACTCGCGACCCACTATTTTTCGGAAGTTCGAACGGCAATTATGGGTCGCGTAGGAGAGAATGACTTAGTTCTTAATCATGATGGCAACTGGCAAGAATTGATTAGGCTAGCACATGGAAATAATATGAGGAAAACATACATAAAGAAACTTAGTACCCTGAAGTCACAACTTAGCCAAATAAACGTTGATATTATTGCTTCAGGTGCCGTTGCACCCTTGTCAGACAAAGGCAACGCCAAGGTATCCGATGACGAGCGCCTCATGATCGAGACCCTTGAAAAACTGGTACCTAGTGCTGCAAACTCGTACCGCCAAGGTCTTCTCGATTTGCGCTCTTCAGACCGGATTTCCTATCGCGGCACGGCAGTTGAGTTCCGCGAAGCACTGCGGGAAGTATTGGATCATCTAGCACCTGACGCTGATGTAATGGCGCAAGCAGGTTTCAAGTTAGAACCAAATCAATCGAAACCAACCATGAAGCAAAAAGTTAGGTTCGTATTAATATCTCGTGGCCGTAATAAGACGCAACGAGAAGCCGCAGAAAAATCTATTTCGTTGACCGAAGAGATATCTGGAGATGTTGCAAGGGCAGTATATAATCGTGCTTCCGTTGCGACTCATCTTGAGCAAGGCAGGAAAGAGGTCGGGCAGATAAAGCGATATGTGAATACTGTTCTTTACGACCTACTTGAGATTCAAACATAGCCACCTAACAACAGGCTGAAGCTGACGGCTCACCTGAAGAACTTCGTGAGTGCCCGCAGCTCAGCCTGGGCGTTAGGCCTATGGCCATCTGGAACCTCTTGACGGGCGGTATATATCTGATATATACAGGTGGGTATGGAGCCCGACGATCTGTTATCGAAATGCACCGGGTTTGAATGGGACAAGGGTAACCTGCTGAAGAATTGGGAAGAGCACGGGGTTACCGGGTCAGAATGTGAGCAGATATTTTTCAACCACCCACGGGTCGTCGCTCCTGACGTAAAACATTCAGAAAAAGAAGGCCGATATTTCGTTCTTGGCCATACCGATACGGGGCGAATGTTATTCGTGGTTTTTATGATACGAAAGAACCTGATACGAGTAATTTCGGCGAGGGACATGAGCCGAAAGGAGAGGAAGGTATTCGAGAAATTATGAAAAAGATACCGAAGTTTTCTAATGAAGCAGAGGAACAAAAGTTTTGGAAAGATGCCGACTCCACCGAATACATTGATTGGAGCAAGG
>JBAZWR010000172.1:0-4856 GCA_041660325.1 Thermodesulfovibrionales bacterium
TGCTATCTTTCCATCCTTTGATCTCTTCGTAAACAGGCTCACACTCCTGAAAAATGTTGAGTTCTTTTGGGAATTCTTTATAGGTCTTTCCATTATGTTTATAAGATGTGCAGATTTTTATGGTTTCAAGACCATCCAGGATATCAAGTTTCGTAATGGCGATGCCTGTCAGGCCGTTTATCCTTGCAGAGTGCCTGAGTATCACCATATCAAGCCAGCCGCATCTTCTCGGCCTGCCGGTCGTTGCGCCGTATTCCCCCCCCTTTTCCCTGATTGCATCGCCAAGGGAATCCTTAATCTCCGTAGGAAAAGGTCCTGCTCCGACCCTTGTAGTATATGCCTTGACCACACCCAACACTTTAGATATCTTTGTCGGACCGATACCGAGCCCGGTGCAGGCGCCTCCGGCAGTGGCGTTTGATGAAGTTACATACGGATAGGTGCCGTGGTCGATATCAAGCAGCGTTCCCTGGGCGCCTTCCAGCAAAATATTACCGCCTTCGGCAATTGTCTTATTAATAATGATGTCCGTATCGGCAACATATTCTTTTAGTTTTTCGGCATAACCCATATATTCATCATATATATTATCGCTATTAAACACCCGAGCTTTATAAAGGTTTTCAAGCAGGAAGTTGATATGGAAGAGATTGGCCTTCAATTTTTCTTTGAAGAACTCCGGTTGGAGAAGGTCTGCAACGCGGATTCCCGATCTGTTTATTTTGTCACAGTAGGCAGGGCCTATACCGCGTCCGGTTGTGCCTATACTTTTAGATCCCCTGAGCTTCTCGTTCTCCCTGTCCAACGCCATGTGGTAGGGCATGATAACGTGCGCATTTTTGCTCAGGAACAGATTACTTTTGTCTATTTCTATTCCTCTTTTCTTCAGTCCGTTAATTTCTTCAAGCAGTGAAGCAGGTTCAACGACGACACCGTTGCCGATAAGGCATTTCTTGCCCTTATAAAGGATGCCGGAAGGGATGACATGGAGAATAAATTTCTCGTTCTTTATGACAACGGTATGACCCGCATTATGTCCTCCCTGATATCGTGCAACCACATCCGCCTTTTCAGACAAGACGTCTACGATCTTGCCTTTCCCTTCATCACCCCACTGTAACCCCAGAACTATAACATTAGGCATTTCAAAACCTCGCTTTTATAAACTAATCTGCTTAACCGAGAGAATGTTCGGCAGTCTTTTAATTTTATCGATTATCTGAGGGGAAGCATGGGCGTCTATGCTTACAACAGATATTGCCATACCGCCGGGAGTCGCTCTCCCGAACTGCATCCTTGCGATATTGATATCGTTTTTCCCGAGAAGCGTTCCGATGTTTCCGATAACACCCGGCTTGTCATTGTTGAACATGAAGAGGAGCTCACCCTCGGGCACAATCTCAACCTTGAAATCGTCAACCGCAACAATGCGTGGATCTTTTTTGCTCAGGAGTGTGCCTGCAAAGTAATTTGCCTTATCCTTTGCTCTGAGCCTGATCCCGATCAGACTCTGATAATCTCCTTCATCGCTGCTTTTGATCTCTCTCACTTCAATGCCGCGTTCTTTTGCTATATAGGTAGCATTGACAAAATTTACCGTCTCTTCAAGAATCGGAGAGAGAAAACCTTTTATCGCCGCTATAGTAACAGGCGCGGTGTTTATATCACGGGCATCTCCCTGATATTCAATCGTAATCTCTGTAACCCCGCCCTCAAAGATCTGGGAAGCAAATGCTCCGAGCTTTTCGGCAAGCTTAATGAAAGGTTCCAGCTTTGTAATCTGGTCTGCGGGGATCGAGGGGAAATTAACGGCATTCCTGATAGTCCCATGGACAAGATAATCTACAATCTGTTCGGCCACCGCAACCGCAACGTTCTCCTGCGCTTCTTTGGTGGCAGCCCCGAGATGAGGGGTGCAGACAACGCCGTCCAGCGCTACAAGGGGGTTGTTTTCAGGAGGCTCTTTCTCAAAAACATCCAGCGCGGCGCCTGCGACCTTTCCTTCAACAATGGCTTCATAGAGATCTTTTTCATTTATTATGCCGCCGCGCGCACAGTTTACGATCCTTACGCCCGTCTTCATTATCTTTATGGATTCTTTATTAATCATGCCTTTTGTCTCGGGCGTCAGAGGGGTATGGATGGTTATGAAATCAGACCGCCTGAACAACTCCCGGAGATCGACTTTTTCCACACCCATTGTTTTTGCCCTGTCCTCGTTTAAGAAAGGATCAAAGGTAATTATATTCATCCCGAACGCCTGCATCCTCTTTGCTACCTGTGCGCCGATATTACCGATCCCGACAACGCCGAGGGTCTTGTTGAAAAGCTCAACCCCCATGAATTTCTTTTTCTCCCACTTCCCTGCCTTAACGGACATGGTGGCCTGTGGTATCTGTCTTGCCATAGAAACCATTAACGCTATGGTATGTTCGGCAGTAGTTATTGTGTTGCCTCCGGGGGTATTCATAACAACGATACCCTTTTTCGTAGCGGCTGCCCTGTCTACATTATCGAGCCCGGAGCCTGCCCTTCCTATGACCTTCAGGTTTTTTGCCGCTTCTATTATCTCGGATGTAACCTTAGTCGCCGACCGTATGACCAGACCGTGATACTCGCCGATACATGCCTTCAGTTCCCCGGGTTTCATCCCTGTTTTTACATCAACCTCAAGTCCGGCATTTTTCAGTATTTCAATGCCGCTTGGCGAGAGATTGTCGCTTACCAGGACCTTCATTTTTCCTCCTCAGCCATTAATAATTCCTGAGCAACGGCAACACCCGTGCCGAGCTTTACCGGATGCCCCATTCCTTTCAGCACCATTTCGATGCCTGCAATTGCAGTGATGATATCGAATCTGTCGGAGTATCCAAGATGCGCTATCCTGAAAATCTTGCCCTTTGCCTTATCCTGTCCTCCGGCAGCGGTAATACCGTATTTTTCTCTGAGGTTCTTATATATTGCCTGGCCGTCTATGCCGGGAGGCGACATTATTGCCGTAACCGAATTTGAAGGCGATTCCCTCGGATAAATTTCCAGCCCGATAGCCTGTACAGCCTTTCTCGTTGCATTGGCAAGAGTTGCGTGTCTCCTGAAGACGTTTTCCAGCCCTTCAGCCCGGAGCATCCTGAGGCTTTCGTTCAGCCCGATGATAAGGGTTACCGGCGAGGTGAAATTTGTCTGGTTCCTGGCAAGGTTTGCGCGTTCCTTCCTGAAATTGAAATAGAACTTGGGCAGCTTTGAAGTCTCCGCCCTTGCCCACGCCTTGTCGCTCACACTCACAAAGGATAGACCCGGCGGCAGCATTACACCCTTCTGGGACCCTCCTATCATTACATCAATACCCCATTCGTCCGTCCTCAGATCATGGGCCACCAGTGCGCTGATCGCATCGACTACAAATAAAGTGTCGCTATATTTTTTTACAACGGAAGCAAGGGCCTTTATATCGTGGTATACCCCTGTTGAAGTTTCCGATGCCTGGACAAAGACGCCTTTTATGTCCTTGTCCTTTTTGAGCTTTTCCTCAACGACTTCGGGCTTAACGGCATAGCCCCATTCGACGACGATCTCCTCCACATTCAGCCCGTAAGCCCGGCAGATATTTGTCCACCTTTCACCGAACTTGCCGCCGTTTATTACCAGGACCTTATCGTCCCGATTGAAAAAATTATTGACGGTCCCCACCATTCCGCCTGTGCCGGTTGAGCAGAGAATAAGGACGTCGTTTTTTGTCTGATAAAGCCATTGAAGGCCCTTCTTTGCAGAATCAATGACAGGTACAAAGTCGGGTGAACGGTGATGTATGATCGGGGCTGCCATCGCAAGAAGCACATCCGATGGAACAGGCGTCGGCCCGGGGGCCAATAAATAACGTTTTAACATTTAATTCCTCCTGAAATTAATACATTTCACAGGTCAGAGGACCACTGCTTTGAACAGGCGGTTTATGAAAATTGCCCCCAAAGGTTTGAGTCCGACCCGCAACTTAACGGATTTTCATTGAAATGCCGGATTTTGGAAATTAGCACAACAGAGGGTGTTTGGTCAAGAGCGGACACTTTACA
This sequence comes from Thermodesulfovibrionales bacterium, assembly GCA_041660325.1. GTDB lineage: Bacteria > Nitrospirota > Thermodesulfovibrionia > Thermodesulfovibrionales > SM23-35 > DYFC01. The sequence goes on from JBAZWR010000172.1 coordinate 4,068, forward strand.
ATGCACCTAAGCGGCTATTATAATTAAATTTATGAAGAAAAAAATAATCGTAGGCACGGCTATTCTCCTCCTGGGGTTTTTATTGGGAGGGATCACGTATTACACCCTTGGCAGGATTACGGGACAATCAAACTCCCTGCCCAATGCTTTTGCGCCGAATGTCCCGCGTCAGATCATGGAAACAGGCAGGGCGTTCTCGGAGATAGTGAGAGCGGTTTCACCTGCAATCGTAAATATTTCTACAACTAAAGTTGTGAGAAGGGAGGCGCAGCCCTTTTTTGAGGACCCTTTCTTTGATTTTTTCAGCCCCTTTCATGAGTTTGGGTCGCCCAAAAAATTCAAGGAAAGAAGCCTCGGGTCGGGAGTCATCGTATCGGCGGACGGGTATATCGTTACGAATAACCATGTAGTTGAAAAAGCCGACGAGATAAAAGTGACCCTGATTGATAAAAAGACATTCAAAGGCAGGATTGTAGGCGCCGATCCCAAAACGGATATCGCTATTATCAAGATAGAGGCAACCGGTCTTCCGACTTTAACCTGGGGAGATTCCGATAAGCTTCAGGTAGGCGAATTTGTCCTCGCCATTGGAAGCCCTTACGGTTTAAGCAATACCGTAACTATGGGCATAATCAGCGCCGTGGGAAGGGCCAATGTGGGAATAGCCGACTACGAGGATTTCATTCAAACCGACGCCGCCATCAACCCGGGGAATTCCGGCGGACCTCTGGTAAACATAAATGGAGAGCTTATCGGGATCAATACCGCGATATTTTCAAGAACGGGCGG
>JBAZWR010000173.1:0-4715 GCA_041660325.1 Thermodesulfovibrionales bacterium
AAATGCTTAAGAAAATGATATTATATTAATAGGATTTTAGAGGTTTTTGCGTTCACAGAAGGCCACAAAGACTTTTAGCTTTGTGGCCTTTTTTATTGAGTTCTTCTGAGATTTTAATTTAATAGATGAGGAGGTAAACAAAATGACACAAGGAACAGTGAAGTGGTTTAACGACAGCAAAGGTTTTGGTTTCATTACTGCCGAAGACAACAGTGATGTCTTTGTACACCATACGTCCATCCAGGGCAGTGGGTTTAAAAGCCTTGCCGAAGGTGACAATGTCAGCTTTGATACTGAAAAAGGCCCGAAAGGTCCCAAAGCGATCAATGTAGTCAAACTGTAATTACTTGGTCAAGGCTCCCTCCGCTTTAGGGAGCCTTTTCCTTTGATAGGAATGAGAGCAACATGAATAACAACAAACATGCAGCAATGATGGAGAGGAAGCAGGCGGTAATGCAGCAGAAATGTGAAGCAGGCTCCGTAGCGACACGTTTTCCCGAGGTTGCAAACATCGTCATGAATATGATATATAGCCAGCATGGAGCAAAATCGATAATCCGGACCTTTCATTTCACTCCCGGCAGCTATGCTTTTTTTATAGTGAATTGCTTAAGAAAAGACTGTGTTGATGGAGGGTTTGATCTAACCCAGGCTATAACCACTATGATCAGAAACCGCAGAGTAGAGGTAAAAGGATCACTAAGCTGCACAGACACGGATTCCGCAATCAGCCACTCGGATATTGTTTATGAAGTTGCAATACGATACACTTAAACGCTTTTAATGTTTCAATGTTACTTACAAGTACTGCAGCTTGTTCTGCTGCAGGAAGTGCAGCCTGATGAAACGGCAGTGCCTGCAAGCGGTTTTTCAGTGCCTGCGGAACAAAAGACGGAAAACTTCTTTTTCACGTCCTTTGATTTGCATTTAGGGCAGTTTACTTCCTGATTCCCAAAGACGATTTTTTCAAAATCTTCACCGCAGCCCGAACACTTATATTCATAAATCGGCATTGTTCACTCCATTAAGATTTAAGGATAAGGTCGAGAAAAAGCTCTGCCGTCCTCAGCCTTATCTTAGACCTGTTTTTTTATTTTTTCGGCACCTTTTCCCAGTCCTTCAGGAACTTCGCTATCCCTATATCCGTGAGAGGGTGCTTGAGTAATTGTATTATAACAGAATACGGTATTGTTGCGATATGGGCGCCCATCCTTGCCGCGTCTACAACGTGGAGGGGGTTGCGAATGCTTGCTACTATTACCTCGGTGGAAAACATATAGTTTTCATAGATGTCCAGAATATCCCCGACAATATCCATTCCGACATGGCTTATATCGTCAAGCCTTCCGACAAAAGGGCTGACAAAGGTCGCCCCTGCCTTGGCGGCAAGCAGGGCCTGGCTTGAGGAAAAGACGAGGGTTACGTTTGTCTTTATGCCCATAGCCGAAAGCTTTTTCACCGCTTTCAGTCCCTCCTCGATCATCGGGATTTTCACCACGATGTTCTTATGTATCTTTGAGAGAGATTTGGCCTCCTTGACCATCTCGTCCGCCGTCATGGTTACAGCCTCTGCGCTTACAGGACCGTTGACGATAGCGCAGATCTCCCTGAGGAGTTTAATAGGGTCCTTTCCTTCCTTTGAGATCAGGGAAGGGTTGGTTGTAACACCGTCAATAACGCCTAAATCCCATGCCTTACGGATTTCTTCAATATTTGCCGTGTCGATAAAAAATTTCATGGCGCCACCTTCTTTATAAAAAGATTTCCTCGAAGCGATGCTTCGGTGTTGGATAAAGCATTCCTTACACTGCAGGGAATTTAATTATACTACAAAAACAGGCTTTTATTATTGTACAATTATTACATGAAAAAATTAATAATTTTTTTGTTTATCCTCATTTTACCGGTCGTTGCAGCAAAAGCATTTGCCGGGGATTTAGAAGACCTGACAAAAAACCTTTACGCCTACGATATAAACATCCAGATATCGGCAGTTGAAGAACTGGCTAAAAGGGGAGATGAAAAAGCCGTTGAAGCCCTATTGAAATTTGTGTTTATGAAAACCGAAGACTGGAAAGTAAAAGTCAGGGCAATCCGTTTGCTCGGCGATATTCCCGATACGGAGGTGTCGGATAAACTGGTGACCGTTTTTAATGACCCGTTTCTGAACGATGAATGTCCTGCAATGAAATGGAATACCGCCGTTGCCCTGGGCCAAAGGTTCAACAAAGGCACAAGGGCGGTAGATGCGCTGATTGATGCGCTTGGCTATAACAATCTCCTTATACGGGAAGCCGCCATACAGTCTCTCGGCAAGATCGGAGATCCCCTGTCAGTGCCTTATCTTATCGCAGCCCTGAATGACGACAGGTTTGCCGTGAAGTACAATGCGGTCAAAGCCCTTGAGAACATCGGCAGTAAAGAGGCCGTGCCCTTTTTGCAAAAGATTGCCGATACTGAAAAGGACCCTTTATTAAGAGAAGAGACGCAAAAGGCAATAATAAATATCGGGTTGAATTGAAAAGATCGATGAATTGTGGTTATATAGAGTGAAATGACTAAAAAGAAAAGGCCCTTTTGAATGAGTAAAGTCTGGGAAAATATCTTTAAGCTGCGTCGGAAGCAAACAGACGAGATAGACAATATACTCGTGAAAATCCCTATTTTTCAGGACCTCAATAGCCGGGAACTGAACATTATCAAGCGTATTCTCCATAAAAGAGAATATAAGGCCAAAGAGAATATTTTTAACGAAGGCGACGTCGGTCTTGGCATGTATATAATCGTCAGGGGATGCGTCCGGATTATATGCGATCCGGAGAATCAACTCCTGGCTGAACTCTGTGAAGGAGATTTTTTTGGAGAACTGGCGCTCCTTGATGAAGCGCCCAGAAGCGCGACGGCAGTCGCCAAAACACCCTGTGTGCTTTTGTGTTTTTTTAAGCCGGAACTTCTTGACCTTCTGGAACGGAACCCGAAACTTGGAAGCAGGATTCTCTTCAAACTGGCATGGACTATCGGGGAGCGTTTAAAAAGCACCAATGAGCAGCTCAGGGCGTTAAGCGGAACGGCCCGGCAAAACGAAAGCAAAGGCTGACGGGTATTATGAATGACAAAAGTCCATCTTTGGTCAAGATAGCCCTTTTAGCGATTGCTGCCGCAGCTTTCATAATCTTTCTTTTTCTCATCCCGGACATTGTAAAGCTTGTCGTTATTGCAGCCCTTCTGTCGTATATTCTGGACCCCCTTGCAAACTTGCTTGAATCCCGCGGAATGAGCCGCACTAAAGCAACGGTCACGATTTTTTCAGGGATTGTCATGTTGCTTGTAATTTTTTATCTTGCATTACTGCCCCCGCTGTTTGAACAGATAAAGTCGCTTCAGAGCGGGCTGAATCCGGAGCAGACAGGCGCTATGGTTTCCCGTCTTGAAAACGTCCTTGTTGAAAACCTGTCATTCATCGGGGTTAAAGATCTGAACCTTGCCGGCAAGCTGCAGGGAAGCATGGCCCATGCAGGGGAATGGATGTTCTCTCATGTTCTGGACGCGGCTTCTTTGATTACCGGCATGATTTTGATACCTTTTATCGTATTTTTTCTTATGAAGGACGGCAGAGAATTCAAGCGGGCCTTTGTCGGAATAATGCCGAACCGTTATTTTGAATTCACCCTTTATCTGCTCTATAAACTTAACGCGCAGGTTGGAAATTTTCTTCGCGGGCAGTTTATCGACGCGGCAATTGTAGGACTAATGGCAGTGCTGGCATTATGGCTTATCGGCATTAAATATTTCTTCCTTATCGGATTATTCACCGGAATTGCCAACCTCATCCCATATTTCGGACCCATTGCAGGAGCTGCGCTTGCTATCATCGTTTCCGTCCTCCAGACCGGCGGTTTTGAGACGGCACTTTACGTTATCCTTGCCTTTACCGTTATAAAACTTCTTGACGACGCTGTTGTGCAGCCGGTCGTTGTGGCAAAGAGCGTTGACATGAATCCGCTGACGGTCCTGCTCGTAATACTTGTCGGCGGGAAACTGTTCGGAGTCCTCGGAATGTTGTTGTCAGTGCCGATAGCGGGGTTCATCAAGGTCGTTGTCCGTGAGAGCATAATAAATTACCGGAAATACAGAACAGTATAGAAATATTCAGCTTTGCCGGATCATCGCTTCCTCTATAACCTCTATTAAATGCAGCACGGGTTTGTTCCTGCTCTCTCTTGAAAGCTGCATGATACAGCCGGGGCAGGAGGTAATGATTGTTTCTGCCCCGGGGTTTTCGTATCCCTGAATGCATTTATTGAGAAGGCCATTTGAAAGCTCTTTATTGGAAAAACAGAAGAGCCCTGCGAAACCGCAGCAACGGTTTTCTTCCGTATCCATCAAATCTATGCCGGCATTTCTGATGATCTGCCGGGGTTCTTTTGTAATCCCGAGGCCGTATTTCAGGTGGCATGGGTCATGATAAAAGGCGGTCTTAATATGCGCCGATAGATCTGAAAATGGGGAAGCTTTTAATTTGTCCATGATAAACTCGGATATGTCGAGGGCATTTTCAATCCCTCTGCCGACAAGTTTCGGATACTCCTTTTTAATAGTAAGCGTGCAGGTCGGACAGAGGCTGAGTACGGCGTCTACATGTAGTTTGCCGAAAAGGTCGAGGTTCTTCTCCGCCATTGCCGCGGCTTCTCCCTCAAGCCCAAGGGTCCTCAGAG
>JBAZWR010000174.1:0-4684 GCA_041660325.1 Thermodesulfovibrionales bacterium
TCTCAGGCAGCCGACCTTTACCATGTCTTTTTTCCCGAAAGCCCCGTGGAAGTGTATCCTGGGTTCGTTGTCCTGCCGGAAAATCGTCCCTACACCCATTACCTCATGGCTTTCGCCTATTTCCTTCCAGACAGGGACAGGCGGCATTGTTTCCTGCTCCGGGCCGACAACAACCCTCCCCTGTTTAATGCCGCCGACAAGGTACATAACTGCGCTTTCGATCCGTTCCTTTTTTGCAATTGAAACTACGGATTCAATGATGTCGTCTTTGTCCTCAAGCCTTGCAACAACAACTCTTCCCGTTCTTCCAACCCGGTATTTCATGTTCCCTCCAATATTTTTATATGTTTTTATTGCAGATATGATATAATTTTTCCAAGTCCAATGAAAAGTTTAAAAAATCTTTCGTATTTTTAATATAAAGGGGGTGATAGATGAATATCGTTCCTGTTTTAACGTTGGTTTTATATGAACTTTAAAAAGAGAGGTGTAAAAATGCATATTAAAAAATCGTGTTTTATTATCTTCACAAGCCTGCTGACACTGGTATTTTTTGCCGGCTGTGCGGGGTTGGAATTCGCGCCTAAAAAAGGCGTCTGGATGTACCCAAAAGAATTAGTGCAAGCCGACAAAGCCGTCTCGTCTGCCGAGAAAGCCGGTAAAAAGAAGGAATGCCCGGTGGAATTCGGAGAAGCTAAGGCCGCAACAGACAAAGCCTATGATACCTATCTCGGATGCAAGACAAAAGAGGGTATCGGCATGGCAAAGGATGCCGAAAAGAAGACAAACGCCCTCTGCCCCAAGCATCCTAAAGTTCTCGCTAAGTTTACCCTTACAATAAATTTCGATTTCGACAAAGCGAAAATACGTAACTCCGACAAGGAGCAGCTCCGGAAAGCCATCGAGTTCATCAAGAAATATCCTTCCAAAAAGATCATGCTTGAAGGACACACGGATTCGATCGGTTCCGAAAAATATAACATGAAACTTTCCTTAAAAAGAGCGGACGCTACTAAAAAGTATCTTGCGAAAACATGCGGCGTAAATTCGATGAGAATCGGCGTTCAGGGGTTAGGTGAAGAAAGACCTGTTGCTTCCAACAAGACAAAGGCAGGCAGGGCGCAGAACAGAAGAGTCGATATCCTTATTCTGGAATAAGCGGGTTTTTACACAGCGTTTAATCCCTTCTCTTTAGAGGGGGAATAAAATAACCAAAAGGCGGGAGCAGGTTTGGAACCTGCTCCTTTTATTTTGATCTTGACACACTGAGGAGGTCCGTATTTTATGAAACAGATAACCTGGAATTTTAAACGGCTCTTTGACGGTGATGACGACCCGGATATGGACAAGAAGCGAAAAATTGTACAACAAAAAAGCTATGAATTCATAAACAAATGGAAAGACCGCAGGGATTACCTTAAAGATCCTGCCGCGCTTAAACAGGCATTGGATGAATATGAACAGTGGAGCGGCAAATATGGTCCCGACGGCGATGAAGGTTATTATTTCCAGCTCCGGACTGCACAAGACCAGAACGACCCGAAGCTAAAGGCAAAGTTCAACATCATTGAAGACTTCTGCAAAAAGATAGAAAACGATATCCGGTTCTTCTCTATGCGGATTGCGAAGATTCCGGGGAAAGACCGGAAAAGGTTCCTGGCTTATAAAGGTCTTAAAGAATACAGGCATTATCTGGAACGGCTGTTTGAGGAATCGAAATTCCTGCTGAGCGAGCCCGAAGAAAAGATCATGAACCTGAAATCATCCACATCATACTTCAACTGGGTAAAAATGACGTCGGGCTTTCTCGCAAAGGAAGAGAGAAAAGTTTTAACCGAAGACGGTAAGCGGGAGCAGAAAGCCTTTTCAGATATTGCAAGCCTTATAAATGGCAAAAACAAAAAAGTCAGGGACTCTGCTGCCGGAGCGTTCAACGATATCCTCAAAAAGCATGTTGATGTAGCTGAGGCAGAGATAAATTCGGTGCTTGCAAATAAAAAAACGGACGACGATATCCGCAGTGTCCCCCGGCCTGACATGGCCAGACATATCAGCGACGATATAGACACCGGGATTGTCGATTCATTGATCAAGGCAGTCTCCGGCAGGTTTGATATATCAGCGGACTATTATAGTTTGAAGGCAAGGCTTCTGAAAGTAACAAAGCTGCAATACCATGAAAGAAACGTTGAATATGGGGCCATCACCAAAAAATATCCCTATAAAGAATCCATCAAACTTGTTGAAAAGGTCTTAAAAAATCTTGACGGCGAGTTTTTTGAAATACTCCGAAGTTTTATCGACAACGGTCAATTTGACGTGTTTCCGGGGAAGGGAAAGGTAAGCGGCGCTTTCTGTTCACACAATCTGATCTCCCAGCCTACTTATATCCTTCTCAACCACACGGACAGGCTAAACGATGTGCTTACGCTGGCCCACGAACTCGGGCACGGCATAAATAATGAATTAATACGGAAGAAGCGGAATGCGCTGAATTTCGGGACCCCGACCTCCACTGCCGAGGTTGCAAGCACCTTTATGGAAGATTTCGTGCTGCAGGAGATATTGAAGCGGGCGGATGACGAACTGCGGTTGTCCATTATGATGATGAAACTAAACGACGACGTCTCCACGATATTCAGACAGGTTGCCTGTTACCGTTTTGAACAGGAACTTCACCGGGATTTCAGGGGAAAAGGATATTTATCAAAAGAAGAAATCGGAAAGCTTTTTCAAAAACACATGTCGTCTTATATGGGCGCTGCGGTTGAGCAATCACCCGGTTCGGAGAACTGGTGGGTCTACTGGAGCCACATCAGAAGTTTCTTCTACGTATACTCTTATGCAAGCGGCCTTCTTATTTCAAAGTCCCTCGAGAATTCCGTTAAAGAAAATCCTTCTTTTATAGAGAAGGTGAAGGATTTTCTCTCGGCAGGACTATCCGACTCCCCCAAAAATGTATTCATGCATCTCGGTGTCGATATTGCAGATTCCGGATTCTGGAACAAGGGATTGGAGGAGGTTGAGGGTTTACTGCGAGAGACTAAAGAACTGGCTTTAAAACTCGGTAAAATAAGATAACATGTTTTTCGTGTAAAATAGACGGATCAACGACGTCTTTAAAGAGGTGCGGTATGTTTAATAAAGTATGTTCCCTTTTGATTCTTCCTGTTATATTTTTTATGTTTTACGCCGTTCCGGCAGCTTTTGCAGAGAACATTGAGGACGCCTGTAAAACGGCCCTTTCCGTTGACTATAGGCTGCAGGCAAGCCGGATGAATATTGAATCCATGAAACAGTCCCTTGAAGCGGCGAAATCAGCCCGGTATCCTTCTCTGAATGTCGAGAGCGGATATACCGTTCTGAACGAAGCTCCCGCAGCAATTGTTTCGATACCGAATATCCCTGCAACGCAGATGACAATGTCGGAAGACAAGAGCTTTTCTTTTAAAACAACGATGACCCTGCCGATCTTCACCGGCGGACGTATAGCTCAAGGCATTGAAGCTGCCCGGTTCGGACTTCAGGGCTCCGTTCAGGATGAAGTTAAGACCGCCCTCGACATCAAAATGAGTGTTACCGAAGCCTATGCCGGCGTGCTTCGCGCGGTCCGCTGGGTCGAAGTTGCGGAAAGCAATGTCGCAAGCCTTAGCGCCTATGTAAAAGACGTAGGAAATTTCTATGAACAGGGTATGATAACGAAAAACGAGCTTCTTGCCTCAAAGGTTTCTCTTGCAGATGCAAGCCAGCGCTTGATCCAGGCCCGTAACAATCTCGAAATCGCCCATGCAGCCTATAACAGATCTCTTGGCAGACCCCTCGATCAGGAGGTAAAAATCGACGATATATCCGCCGAACCCGTTCAGATTAATCTTGAAGCCCTTACGGCACAGGCATTGGCCAAACGGCCCGAGCTTGCTTCCTTTGCAGAACAGGAAAAGTCTATCAAAAGTCAGGCTGCGAGTGTGCGGGCGTCAGCCTGTCCACAGATCGCCCTTTCAGGCGGATACGATTATCAACAGAACAAATACCAGGTCCATGAAGATTTGTGGTCGGCAACACTCGGCCTTAAATGGGAGATATTTGACGGCGGAATAGCAAAACATAATGCAAATGCCCTGCTTCGGAAAGCCGAAGCAATAGGCAAACTGCGTGATGATACTGCTTCCATGATTACCCTTTATGTACGAAAGGCAAGTCTCGAGGTTGAGGAAACAATAAAGCGCATTGACGTTGCCAAAGAAGCCATAACGCAGGCGGATGAGAATCTGAGGGTAACTAAAGACCGTTACCGTGAGGGCGTCGGCACCAATACCGAAGTCCTCGATGCGGAAACACTAAGGGTCCGCAGTTATACCAACTATTATAATGCAGTTTATGACGCCGTCATTGCAAAATTCAGATTGAAATACGCGGTCGGAGATTTATAAAACTATTTATATTTACTGACGATCTTTTTGAAAATCTTTTTATCTTTCTCTCTCTCTTTCGTTGCTACAATGGTACGCATGGAAAAAACTCTCAATGCATCCGAGACGGAGAGCGTACCCTCTCCCGAGTCTTTTCTTCCGGCAAAAGGGAAGATATCGGGTCCGCGCTGGCACATGCTGTTGATATTCACTCTGCATACCTGGTTTGCAAAAACATCTAAAAGGCTTCCTATAACGTCCGCATCATTTCCGAA
>JBAZWR010000175.1:0-4678 GCA_041660325.1 Thermodesulfovibrionales bacterium
ACCGGCACATACTTTGCCCTGTATATAATGATGTCCGCGGTCTGAAGCAAAGGATAACCGAGAAACCCGTATGTAGCTAAATCTTTTTCTTTGAGTTCCTGCTGTTTCTCTTTATAGGTCGGGACCCTTTCAAGCCAGCCGAGAGGGGTTATCATTGAAAGCAGCAGATGCAGTTCCGCATGTTCGAGAATCCTTGACTGAATAAATATCGTGCATTTTTCAGGATCAAGACCTGCCGCCAGAAAATTAATGAGAAGGTCTTTTGTAGATTCATTTATCCCCGAGGTGTCGGCATAACCCGTTGTAAGCGAATGCCAGTCTGCAACAAAATAGAAACAATCATACCGGTCCTGAAGCTTCACCCAATTTCTTAAAGCTCCGACCAGATTACCCAAATGCAGCTTACCGCTCGACTGCATCCCGCTGAGGACTCTTTCTTTATTCATGTATCACCTCAATTGTATGCTTTCTAAAATACCTGTAAAATCTTTAAAAACAGATTGATGATGGGCATTACAAAATAGTTAGCTATGCCTGTTGCAATAAGGAATATAACAATGAAAAACCCGTAGGGCTCGATCTTGCTGAAAGAAACGGCCTGTTTATAAGGCAGCAACCCGGTTAAAACCCTGCCGCCGTCAAGGGGCGGTATCGGAATCATATTGAAAGCGGCAAGGACCACGTTGACCGCTACACTTGACTGAAAAATCATGATAAGCGGGGTCATTATCGTCGAACTAACGGTATCAGGCAGGATAAACGATAACGGGCCTACGATGAATTTAAGGATTAAAACACTGATAATAGCGAGAAGGATATTGGTTACAGGTCCTGCCGCAGCCGATATTGCCATATCCTTCTTGGGATTTTTGAAGTTCATAGGGTTGATCGGCACCGGCTTTGCATATCCGAAAACAAATTGACCGTGAGTTAATACGATGAGCATCAGCGGCATCAGGATAGTGCCGACGGGGTCAATATGGGCAATCGGATTAAGGGTGAGCCTGCCCATCATTTTTGCGGTAGGGTCTCCCAGTTTATATGCGACGAAACCATGTGAAAGCTCATGGAAGACAATCGCAATAAGTATGGGAAATGCCGAAATAATAATCTGTTGAACAACGCCTGAAACGTCCAAATTTCCTTCCTTTCCGATCTTACAAGTTATTTATTATACTTCACTTTTCCAAAAATTATCCTCAAGCCGATGAAAAACTATTGTCAAGGTATTGTCATGCAGTATATAATGATAGAAAACAATTATGCCTGTTGCAGTCATTATCCCTGCTCGTTATGATTCAACCCGTTTTCCGGGAAAGCCACTCTGTACCCTGAAGGGCAAACCCCTGATTCAGCATGTTTATGAGAACTCAAAACGGTCACGTCTTGCGCAGGATGTCATTGTTGCGACGGACAGCGAGACCATATTCGAACGGGTTCTTGCCTTTGGAGGAAAGGCCGTTATGACAGACAAGAACCACCCCTCCGGTACTGACAGGATTGCCGAGGTTGCGGCTTCACTTGATTATGATATAATTGTCAATGTACAGGGCGATGAACCTTTGATACGTCCGGAAATGATTGATGACGTGATCACTGCCCTTGATGATACAAGAGCCTCAATCGGCACTCTGATAAAGAAGATTGAAGATCCGGTAGAAATCTCTGATAATAATGTTGTAAAGGTTGTTTTTGACAAGGAAAGGTTCGCCCTTTATTTTTCCCGCGCGGCTATTCCTTTTCGCGCTCCTCATTCAGAGATACGGATGCCGGAATACTATAAACATATCGGCATTTACAGTTACAGACGGGACGTCCTCCTTTCCCTTGCCGGCATGGAGCAGACGGAACTCGAAAAAATTGAAAAACTTGAACAGTTGCGGGCCCTTGAGAACGGACTAAAAATTAAAGTAAAGGAAACGTTCCTTGAGACCTTTGGAATAGATACACCGGAAGACTTGGAGAGGGTGGAAAAATGTCTAAATACATCTTTGTAACAGGCGGCGTTGTTTCAGCGCTCGGTAAAGGCATTGCAGCAGCGGCAACCGGCGCACTGCTGGAGGCAAAAGGGTTAAAGGTGACGCTCCAGAAATTAGATCCCTACATTAATGTTGACCCCGGCACATTAAGCCCCTTTCAGCATGGCGAAGTTTTCGTTACCGATGACGGAGCGGAAACGGACCTCGATCTCGGCCACTACGAGAGGTTCACTTCCATCAGGACCTCGCAGGCGAACAATTTTACTACCGGCAAGATTTATTACAACGTCATTACAAAAGAGCGGCGCGGAGATTATCTTGGAGAGACGGTCCAGGTTGTCCCTCATATAACCGATGAAATTAAGAAGGCCATCAAGTCGGTGAGCAATGATAACGATATTGTCATTGTTGAAATCGGAGGCACTATCGGCGACATCGAGAGCCTTCCCTTCCTTGAAGCTATCAGGCAGATCCGCTACGATGTGGGCAGGGAAAATGTCCTGTATATTCACCTCACTCTGATTCCTTATATCAAAACCGCGGGAGAATTAAAGACAAAGCCGACACAGCACAGTGTTAAGGAATTCAGGGAGATCGGTATCCAGCCGGACATCCTTCTTTGCAGGACAGAATGGCCTTTGCCGCCGGAATCAAAAAAGAAGATCGCAATCAACTGCAACCTTGAGGCGGATGCGGTCATCTCGGCAGAGGACGTTGAAACGATCTATGAAGTCCCGCTGACGTTGCATTATGAAGGACTCGACCATCTGATCAGCAGGAAATTCAATCTCAATCCGAACGAGCCCGACCTCTCCCTCTGGGAAGATATTGTCAGAAAAATCAAGGAGCCGAAGCACGAGGTCACTATTGCCATTGTCGGAAAATATACCGGGCTGAAAGATTCCTATAAGAGCCTGATGGAGGCGCTCATCCATGGCGGTATTGCAAACGACGCCCGAGTGCATATGCAATGGGTCGATTCCGAGGAAATAGAAATCCACGGGGCTGAAAAGTTCCTCAATGAAGCAGACGGCATCCTTGTCCCGGGAGGGTTCGGATACAGGGGAATTGAAGGCAAGATTAAAGCCATAAAATTTGCACGCGAGAAGAAGATACCCTATTTCGGCATATGCCTCGGCATGCAATGCGCCGTTATAGAATTTGCAAGAAATATGTGCGGCCTTGCAGCTAACAGCTCTGAATTTGATTTAAATACCAAAGACCCCGTCATCTATCTTATGGAACGCTGGTATGACTTCAGAAAAGAACGGATAGAGGTGCGCTCCGAGAATTCACATAAGGGCGGCACCATGAGGCTCGGGGCCTATCCCTGTGTGCTCAAGGAAGGCACCCAAGCCTTAAAGGCATATGGGCTTAAAGAAATATCCGAAAGGCACAGGCACAGATATGAGTTCAATAACGCCTACATGGGCATTCTCACAAGACATGGGCTGAAGATAGCGGGCCTGAGCCCTGACGGGGAACTGGTTGAAATTGTGGAGATAGAAGACCATCCCTGGTTTGTCGGATGCCAGTTCCATCCCGAATTCAAATCGAGGCCCACGGACCCTCATCCTCTTTTCAGGGCCTTTATAGACGCCGCTGTCAGAGAGAAGAGGTCTCTATTCCCTTATCTTGAAATGAATACTGAAGAGAAAAACAAGGGCATTTAGATATTGACAAGGGAAATAAAAATAGCGGCTGAAAAACTCGGGGGCAATAATCCGTTATTCATTATTGCCGGACCGTGCGTAATCGAAAGCGAAGACCTTGTTTTTCATACTGCGGAAAGGCTGAAGACAATTTGCAGTAATATAGGCCTTCCCCTGTTATTCAAAAGCTCTTATGACAAGGCAAACCGCACCTCCATATCTTCATTCAGAGGTCCCGGCATGGAAAAAGGTTTGAGGACCCTCTCGGATGTCGGAAATAAATTAGGTATCCCGATAATCTCGGATATTCATTCCATAGAAGAGATCAAGCCGGCCTCGGAGGTGCTTGACGCCCTTCAAATACCGGCTTTCCTGTGCAGGCAGACCGACCTGATCCTTGCCGCATCAAATACCGGCAAGCCGGTAAATGTGAAAAAAGGTCAGTTTCTTGCACCCTGGGATATGAAGAATATCATCGAAAAGTTTACCTCCACAGGCAATCAAAACATCTTTATTACGGAAAGGGGAAGTTCTTTTGGATATAATAATCTTGTTGTAGATTTTAGATCATTGCCTGTCATACGGTCCTTTGGTTACCCGGTGATCTTCGATGTAACCCACAGCCTCCAGCTTCCGGGGGGCATGGGCAAAAGCTCGGGCGGGCAAAGAGAATTTGCCGAACCTTTGGCAAGGGCGGCGGCGGCAGCCGGCGTAGACGGACTCTTCTTGGAAGTGCACCCGGAGCCTGATAAAGCATTATGCGACGGTCCCAATATGATAAAACTTGATGATCTGGAGAAGATGCTGAAAACCGTTAAATCCATAAGAGAGCTGATACCTTAGCCATTAATTCCGACGACAAACGATGGATAACATTCTTGATATAGCGAAAAAGGTATTAAAGACAGAGGCTGAGGCTATTGAAGCGCTAATAGATAAGCTGAACGGCAATTTCGAGAAAGCCGTTGAGATGATCTATGAGTGCAAAGGCCGGGTTGTCGTGACCGGCATGGGCAAATCAGGTCTTGTCGGCAAAAAGATAGCTGC
>JBAZWR010000176.1:0-4662 GCA_041660325.1 Thermodesulfovibrionales bacterium
GTTGTGACAATGGACGGCGATCTGCAGAACGATCCTGCCGATATACCGAAGCTTCTCGAATTGATAAAGGAAAGCGATCTTGTCAGCGGTTGGCGAAAAAATAGGAAAGACCCGTTTTTTTCAAGAAGGCTTCCCTCCATGATGGCAAACTGGCTGATAAGTAAAGTCACCGGCGTTAAGCTCCATGATTACGGGTGCTCCCTGAAGGCATACAGACGGGACGTCATCAAGAACCTCAAGCTGTATGGGGAAATGCACAGGTTTATCCCTGCCGTTGCGAGCTGGTATGGGGTAAGGGTGGCTGAGGTTGAAACCGTTCATCATCCGAGAATGAGAGGCAAATCAAAATACGGCATATCACGCACCGTAAAGGTCGTGCTGGACCTCATTACCGTAAAGTTTCTCCAGAGTTTTTCAACGAAACCGATCCAGTTTTTCGGCCCCTTCGGAATGTTAAGCGGATTCCTCGGTTTTCTCATTCTGCTGTACCTTAGCGCGGACAAACTTTTATTCGGCAAAGATATCGGCGGCAGGCCTCTCCTCTTGCTCGGCGCTTTGCTGATAATCGTCGGAATCCAGCTCATCGGCATGGGTCTTTTGGGCGAGATGCTCGTCAGGGTCTACCATGAGAGCCAGAAAAAACCCATTTATGTTATAAAGAAGATCCTTGGTCCTGAAATCAAATAAGATACTTTTTGTAGTTTTAAAACTCTCCATCAGCAGCGCTCTACTGTATTATGTGTTATCAAGAACGGGCATCGGTCAGGTGGCGGGGACCTTGCGGAATATCACCCCGGTCTCTTTTTTATCGGCGGTCTTCCTCTACATATTCGCGCAATTTATATCGACATTCCGATGGCGGCTTTTTCTTCCCGAGGGGCTCAGCCTGAAGAAGCTGTTTTCATTATATATGATAGGTTCTTTCTTCAATACCTTCCTTCCGGGGGTCATCGGCGGGGATGCGGTAAAAGCCTATTATCTCTATAAGGAAACAGGGAAAGCCGATATGAGTTTTGCTTCCATTTTCATGGACAGGTATCTCGGATTTGTGGTGCTGATTTTGATCTGTACGGTAGCATTCCCATTCGGGTATAAATATTTTCAAAACTCCCGGATTGAATGGCTCCTGCCATTTACCGTATTATCCTTCTTTACCGCAAGTTTTCTTATTTTCGGCCTGCGGCTTGGTCAGAGGGTCCGTTTCCTTTCCGAGTTCTATAATTATTTTCACACCTACAGGAACCGGAAAAACCTGATATCAAAGGGTCTTATGCTTTCAGCGGTTGTGCAATTATCCGGTATTGCAGCCGTCAGTATCCTCGCGGGCGGCTTGGGACAGCATATCCCATTTCTTGCATTTCTAATATTTATCCCCTTGATAGTATTATTCGCCATGCTTCCCATATCCATTTCCGGCCTTGGCGTAAGAGAAGGCGCTTTTGTACTGTTCTTCGGCCTCATAGGTGTAAAGCCGGAAATAGCAACGGCAATCTCCCTGGCATGGTTTATAACTATATCAACAGCCGGTATCTGGGGGCTGATTGAATATATTCGATATAAAAAGGAAATGGTTGATATTTAACCTAAACGTTGCATAAACGGCAGGGCAGACACGATGGAAAGTCTTGTAATGCGACAGAGGACTATATCCCGAACACATAAATGCAGATCTAACCTGCAGTGTCTTTCAGAAAAAGGCCGGAGTGCAGTATTAAAGTACATTAAGGAGTCGCTACAAGACCTTTTCATCGCATCAGCCCTGCCGTTTGTAATAGGTTTTTGTAACTGGCAAGTAAAGTCTCATTTGTGAAGTGCTGCTTTATATTAAAAAAAGGATTTTAGAAGAAAATAGACGCCGATAATCCCGCCTGCCGTCAGGAACCCTGCCAGGAAAAAGAGGAGAGACCGCTTGTCGATATCCGCAGATTCTTTTCGGGTCTTTGGTATTGCCGCTTCAGCCTTTTTTTGATGGGAGGATTCCGTCTTTACGTCATCAGCCGGTTGTTCCCGTTTCTGAAGGTCTTCTTTCTCAGGAACCTCGGGGATAGCAGTGCCCGGTTTCAGCGGTTTCTTGTGGATTTCAAGAAGCTCGGATTTTGGAAATTCCTTGTACCGGACCTCGATGTCTTCAGCGGACAATTCCGCCTTTTTCCCGCATTGTGTGCAGACATTCTTTTCATTTAATTCTTTACCGCAATCCGGACATTTCATGGTTATTAACTGTCTCATTTTAACATAAAACCCTTTTCTCTTCACTATAAGAGCAGACACGATGAATCCCGAAAGCTTTCGGGACTAATGCGACAAAGGACGATTCAGGAACAAAGAACATATTCTATTGTCAGTTCGCAAAGCTTCGCGTAAAATATCTTTAATATGAATATGAAAACCCTCAGAACTATCGGTAAACGTCTGTTGCAACAAATCCCTTCCGTCAAAAACGCAAAAACCTTTATCGGCGTCGGCGCCTCGGGCGATAAGACCTATCAAATAGACAAGCTTGCTGAAGACATCATCATAAACGGCCTTGAAGAATCAGGAGAACCGTTGACTATCATCTCCGAAGAGATGGGAACAAAAGAAATAAGAGGAGGGGGCAGGAAGGTTTTGATAGACCCGATAGACGGCAGCAGGAATGCGGTTTCAGGGATTCCCTTTTACTGTACATCCATTGCAGTTGCGGACGGCAATACGGTAGGCGATATCGAGATGGCCTATGTTCTGAACCTGATCAATGGCGGTGAATTTTGTGCGGAAAAAGGTAAAGGGGCATTCCTGAATGATGAAAGGATCAGGACGCAGCAAGACGATATATTTTATCTTGTAGCCTATGAAGCTCAGACGCCAAAAAAGGATATTGCCCGGATAATGTCTTTGTTATCGGAGGCTAATAAGACACGCTGTCTCGGCGCCACAGCCCTTGATCTTTCCTACCTTGCATCAGGCGCCATCAGCGTCTTTGCAAACCCTTCCCTTTCAAGGGCCTTTGATTTTGGAGGAGGCCGGCTGCTTGTAAAAGAGGCCGGGGGAGTTTTTACCGATATAACGGGGAACCCCATCGATAGCGTTGAAATCGGCCTGAAAAAAGCCGCCTCTTTGCTCGTCTCGGGAAACAAAAGACTTCACGAAACGGCATTGAAGCTCTTAAACAAAACAAAAGGTTAACCCAAAAAACACATTAAACCGTCAGAAACTGCGGATGTCCAAAATAAATATATTTTTCGATACCATAGTGTGCTTATATAGATGTGTTACCAAAATATTTTCATGCAATTACCATGAACTATCTTTTTAAAATAAGTTTATCGAGTTAAATAAATTTATTTTAGATATCCGCAGTTTCTGGATTAACCGCATTCAGGCAGTAAACCCAAAGCAGGTCAGATCTTGCTCAAAGCTTGCTTCAGGTCCGCGATAAGGTCTTCCGCGTCTTCCAGCCCTAATGCAATTCGGACGAGGTTGTCCACCATGCCGATCGAATGACGGTAATCCTCGGGATAATCGAAGAACGACATCATTGCCATCTGCGTCACAAGGCTTTCACTGCCGCCGAGGCTTGGCGTGATGAGAAATATCTCCAGCGAATCGATGAACTTGCGGGTTTCCTTGTCGCCGCCCTTGACCAGAAAGGTGATCACGCTTCCCGAGCCGCGCATTTGCTGCATTGCGATCTCATGGTCGGGGTGCGATTCCAGACCGGGATACCAGACCTTTTCGATCTTTGGGTGCGCTTCAAGCATACGGGCGACGGCCAGCGCGGTGTTGTTGTGGTGCTCCATACGGATGGCAAAGGTCTTCAGTCCCCGTTCAAGCAGGAAACAGGTGAACGGGCCGGGTATGGCGCCGATCATCCGCTGCGTGCGGTTAAGTTTGTTCAGCAGGTCGTGCTTGCCAAGGGCGACGCCTGCCAGCAGGTCGTTATGGCCGCCGAGATATTTGGTGGCGGAGTGGATGACAATATCAACGCCCATCTCTAACGGCTTGATGTTGTATGGCGTGGCCAGCGTGGCGTCAATAAAAGTAAGCACGTTATGCCGCTTAGCGACTTTCACTATTGCAGGGATATCCAATACTCGCAGGTACGGATTGGTCGGAGATTCAGTGAAGATGATGTTGGTATTGGGCCGGATTGCTTTGGCTATGGCCTCTGCAGTCGGGTCAACCAGGGAAACTTGTATGCCGAACTCCGCGAGAGTGTTCGTTGCAAAATCCCGGGTCTGGCGGTAGCAGTCGCTTGTGAATATGATATGGCCGTCACGGCGCATATAAGCCATTAAAGTTAAGATTACGGCGCTCATGCCGGTTGAAAATAATATCGCTCTCTCGGCGCCCTCGATCGCTGCTAGCTTGCGCTCGCATTCCTGCTGGGTTGGGTTGCCGTAGCGGCCGTATTCGTGTTCGCGGAGTACACGTCCCTTGCTCTTGGCTTTCATGAATTCCAGCACATCAGTGGTGGAATCAAAGTAGTAGTTGGAAGTCTGGACAATCGGTGTTGAAACTGCATAGTAAGCCTTGGGAGTCCGGCCCAGTCCATGTATAGCAAGGGTAGCAGGGTTCCACTTTTTAGCGTTTGAAGGTTTTTTAGGCATCAGCTTTTCTCCTCTTCTCCAAAGCTTGATCGAGAGCTTCCTTAACTGCATCCACGCGGGGCGGGAGCTCGAT
>JBAZWR010000177.1:0-4639 GCA_041660325.1 Thermodesulfovibrionales bacterium
TACTCACCCGTCCGCCACTAATCCATATCAAGTATTGCTACTCTTTATGAATCCGTTCGACTTGCATGTGTTAAGCACGCCGCCAGCGTTCGTTCTGAGCCAGGATCAAACTCTCAAATTAAAGTTTAATTCTGACTAACTGTACAAAGGGTATGCTACGCACTTTTTTAGATTTTTCAAAGAGCAAGTACTTAAGAGAAGTTATGTTAACTGATATAGATTTACTTTGTCAATAGTCAATTCAAATTTATTCCATGTTTATTATTTTGACAGTTGAATATATCATTTTATATACTTTCATAAACTCTCGGGAGGAGAAAACAATATGGACTTCGGAATGAAAAACAGGCTTTCAAATATTATTAAACCAAAATCCGGCAAGACGGTAATGCTCGCCGTTGACCACGGTTACTTTCAGGGACCTACAACGGGTTTGCGGGACCTTAAAAAAACCGTCGCTCCGCTTATTTCTTATGCGGATTGTTTATTCATAACAAGAGGCATGGTGAGGACCTCTATTGATCCGGGAAGTCATGTCGCAATTTGCCTGCGTGTTTCAGGCGGTCCGAGCATTCTCGGGGACCTCTCCAATGAAGATATAACAACCTCTATGGAAGAGGCCATACGGCTGAATGCCTCGGGCGTCGGCATGTCTATTTTTGTAGGCGCAGCCAACGAAGACAGGACTATTGCAAACCTTGGCAGATTAGTAAACGAAGCGGAGAGATACGGAATGCCGGTGCTTGCCGTAACGGCAGTCGGCAAAGAGATGGGAAGGGATGCACGCTTTTTAGGACTTGCGTGCAGGATGGCGGCGGAGATCGGGGCCCATTTCGTAAAAACATACTATTGCGAAGATTTTTACAAGGTCGTAGAGGGATGTCCCGTGCCTATTGTAATGGCAGGAGGCAAAAAGATATCTGAAAGAGACGCCCTGCAGATGACTTTCAATGCTATTGCGGAAGGCGCCTCCGGCGTTGATATGGGAAGGAATATTTTCCAGAGCGACAATCCGGTCGGGATGATGAAGGCAATCAGGGCAATCGTGCATAAGGGAGCTTCAGTAGATGAAGCGTTTGAGATATACGCAAAGAAATAGACATTAAATGAAAGTCGCGGTTTATTACAGAAACGATGACATAAGGCTTGAAGAACGACCCGTGCCTTCCATTTCTGAAAATGAGATACTGGTGAAGATGAAGGCATGCGGCATTTGCGGTACCGATGTAATGGAATGGTACAGGATTAAGAAAGCCCCTCGCGTCCTTGGTCATGAAATGGCCGGTGAAATTGTTGAGACCGGAAATAAGGTGAAGGGATTTAAGAAAGGCGACAGGGTATTCGTCTCTCATCATGTCCCGTGTTACAAGTGCCGGCATTGTATTCAAAAAAATTACACTGCATGTGAATCTCTCCATACGGGAAATTATGACCCGGGAGGATTTGCAGAATACATACGGACGCCTGAAGAGAATGTTAAAAATGGGACTTTTATCCTTCCTGAAAATATTTCGTTTGATGAAGCGGCAATGATCGAACCGCTGGGATGCGCGATAGCGGGACAAAATATTATCGGATTGAAAGAAGATGAGACGGTTTTAATAGTAGGTTCGGGCATTTCCGGAATTTTACACCTGCAGTTGTCAAAACTAAAAAGGGCAAAGGTCATAGTTACGGACATCGCTGAAGACAGACTTAAGAAAGCCGGGGAGTTTGGCGCGGACCATGTAATTGATGCGCATAAATATACGATAGAAGACTTAAAGCGCATAAATGATAATAAACCGGCTGATGTTGTCATTGTCTGTGCCGCTGCAAAACATGCCATTGAAAATGCCCTATCATCCATTGACAGAAAAGGAAAGATACTCTTTTTTGCAGTTCCGGAAACTGATATGACAATTCCATCTCAAAGATTCTGGAGGGATGAGATCAGTCTGTTCTTTTCATACGGCGCAGGGCCTGTTGATCTCAGGGAGGCAATAGATCTAATCGATAACGGCCTGATAAATGTAAAAAAAATGATTACGCACAAAGTTCCGCTTTCAGAGATTATGAAAGGATTCAAACTGGTATCAGAGGCCAAAAATTCTTTAAAGGTTATCGTCGTTCCCGATAACGAAATCTAAAAAAGTCTTACTTCTACAAACTCGCCTTCCCGCACTCCCGTCTTACGCAAGGGTATAACCGCCGTACCGTCGGCCTGTGTAAGGGTTGTAATCAGTCCTGATTTGCCAAGCAGCGGCGACGCCCATATCTCGCCGTTTTTCTCTTCGAGCTTAACGCCGATATGTTCTTCTTTGCCCGGACTCGAAGAAACATTTTTTGTGACCTTCGCCATTATGATTCTTTTTTTCTTTTCAAATCCGGGTCCGGCAAGTCCCGACAATATCTCCAATACGGGCAAGATAAACAGGCCGAAACAAACGGACACGGCCGCCGGATGTCCGGGCAGCCCAAAGATCGGTATGCCATTTACTATACCGCCTATGGTCGGTTTGCCGGGTTTCAATGATACACCGTGGAAAAGCACACCCGGTTCTCCTGAATCGTCAATTATCTTTGCCGTCATATCCTTAGCTCCGACGGAACTGCCGCCCGATATCAGGACCATTTGAGAATCTTTCAGGGAGTCTCTAACAACATTCCTGATGATCCCATATTCATCTTTAAAAATGCCCGTTCTTTCAGGCACGCCGCCTGCTCCTGAGATCAAGCCCGACAGGGTATAGGAATTAATATCTCTCACCTGTCCGGGGTTCACCGGTCGGTCAACAGGGACTATCTCATCGCCTGTCGAGATAATAGAAACCTTCGGTTTTTTATAAACCCATACCGTTGCAATGCCAAGACCGGCAAGCGCTCCGATATCCTGAGGTCTTAGCCTGCGCCCTTTCCTTAGTATTGTCTCTCCTGTTTTTGCGTCTTCGCCGGCTAGTATGACATATTCACCCGGTGAAACCGGCCTCAGCGCCTCGATCATCTTCTCATCGACCTGCTGGGTGTACTCAAACATTAAAGCTGCGTCAGCGCCCTGAGGGAGCATTCCTCCTGTTGATATTTTTGCCGCTTCCCCTTTATTAAGGACAAATTGGGGCCGGTCCCCCATTTTTATCTCGCCTTTTATATTCAGGTATGCGGGCATGCCCTCGGTAGCTCCGAAGGTATCGGCGGCATTCACTGCAAACCCGTCAACAGTCGTCCTGCTGAAGGAAGGAAGGTCCTCGGGTGAAACAATATCCCCTGAGAGTATGTATCCGTAAGATTCTTCAAGCGGAAGAGCGATCTCTTCAGGTATTTTAAACGGCGCATGCCGGAGTAGAAGTTCAAGGGCCTTGTCCACCGTTATAAGTTCATCTCTGCCAAGCATGTCTTTCATGGTTATCTTTCAATGAAAATTTCAGGGTTAATTGAACGTGTTCATCGCCTTATCCACACCCTCGTCGATAATAGCATGGACTGCGTCCGTTGTTTTTTCAATGGTTTCTTTTATCGCGGAGATCTCCTGCCTGGTGAATTTGCTCAGGACATAGTCTTCAGCTAAAACTCCGGGTTCACGGCCTATCCCGATTTTGATTCGTAGAAAATCCTTTGCGCCGATGTTCTGTATAATTGATTCGACGCCTTTATGTCCGCCCGAGGAACCGGTTTTTCTGATCCTCAATTTACCCGTTTCCATATCAAGGTCATCGTGGATGACGATAAGATTATCGAATTGCACGGTAAATTTTTTAAGTATTGCGTTGACAACGGGACCGCTTCTGTTCATATAAAGAAGGGGCTCTATCAGAATGACGTTATGTCCTTCTATAGAACCCCTTCCAATCCTGTATTCTTTTCTGTCGGAAAACTCTATTCCATTCCTTTGAGCAATTTCCTCAACTGCCATAAACCCGATATTATGTCTGGTTCTGGAATATTTTCTCCCGGGATTTCCAAGTCCTGCAATAACCCACATCTAACACCAATCAACCAAAAAACAGCAGTTCATTTACCACTGAGGCACTGAGACACAGAGAAAACAACGGGTTGTCGAATAATTTTGATTCACCACCAAGGTAAAAGATTCATACCGGCCTTTTCTCTTACTTTTCAACTCCGTGCCTCCGTGTCTCTGTGGTTAACTGCTTTTTCCAGGATCAACAAATGAAATTCATCAATTATCAATCGCCGATTGATAATTATTTTTTCCCCGCTTCCGCTTCCTCTTCCTTCTTGCCTTTCTTGACCACCTCGGGCTCGGCAGCAGCTTCAACAGGCGCGGCAGCTTCAACAGGCGCGACTACCTCGACTGCAGGCGCCACAATGTTGACTATTACCTCGTCAGGGTCTGTAAGGATCTTTACATCCTCTCCGAGATCGATTCCGCTGACATGGAAAGACTGCCCGATCTCAAGTTTTGATATATCGACTTTAACATGTTCGGGTAACTTGTCGGGAAGGCATTCGATTTCGATCTCTCTGATGACATGCTGCAATAACCCGCCGTCCCTTTTGACTCCTATAGGCTCCCCGATAGTGCCTATATGCACGCTGACCTTGACTTTCTCCGTAAGGGAGACCTCGAAAAAATCCGCGTGAAGCAATTCACTGTTGACCGGATCGACCTGAAATTCCTTCATCAGCGCAAGTTTATTTT
>JBAZWR010000178.1:0-4634 GCA_041660325.1 Thermodesulfovibrionales bacterium
CAGGCATGACTGGTCCAGCGAGAAAGTATTCGATTCTCGCCACGGCACGGCAGACAATCCGGACAAGCAGAAGCACCAGGATACCATCGCACTTGCGGTGATGTACACATGGTAACCATAAACACATGTAGGCAAAGGAGGTTTGTATGAAACGCTTAATAAGCGCATTAATAATAACAATTTGGATATTGAGTTTTACGGGTTTACTGTTTGCAGAAGAGGCCGTGACTAACCCTCCGACCCCTCCCGCAGCTGGGCAGGCCCAGCCTGCTCATGCCGCCCCAACAGTGGAAGCGGCCCCGGCAGCTCCGAAGATTGATACGGGAGATACTGCCTGGATGATCGTAGCAACCGCACTTGTAATGCTTATGACTTTGCCCGGTCTGGCGCTCTTTTACGGAGGTCTGGCAAAGCGCAAAGACACGTTGAACACAATGGCAATGTCTTTTGTCACATATTGCATTGTGAGTCTCCTCTGGATTGCGTATGGTTTCTCACTGTCTTTCGGAACTGATGTAGGCGGGATCATAGGAAGTACGGAAAAGCTGTTCCTCTCAGGGGTCGGAGTGAACAGCATCAATGACCTCGCAAAGACGATACCCGAGTATATCTTTATAGTCTATCAGATGACATTTGCAGCCATAACCGTTGCTCTGGCAAGCGGGGCCTATATCGAAAGGATGAAGTTCTCGGCCTGGGTAATGTTCTCGGTCCTCTGGATGACATTGGTATACGTGCCGGTGGCCCACTGGGTATGGGGCGGCGGATTCCTCGCAAAGCTTGGGGCCCTGGATTTTGCGGGCGGTACGGTTGTCCATATAAATGCCGGTGTTGCGGCCCTGGTTGGAGCGCTCGTCCTCGGCAAGAGGAAAGAAGCGTCCCTCAAGCCCAGCAACTTGACTCTGGTCATAACCGGCGCCGGTCTTCTCTGGTTCGGTTGGTTCGGGTTTAATGCAGGTTCGGCGCTTGCAGCAAACGGGCTTGCCGGTGCAGCCTTTATCAATACCAATACAGCGACGGCAATGGCTGCAATATCATGGATGTTTACTGAATGGATGCACACAAAGAAGCCGACCGTTCTCGGTCTCGCATCAGGCGCGGTTGCAGGGCTCGTGGCCATAACTCCTGCCGCCGGTTTTGTGAACATCAGCGGCGCCATTATCATCGGAATACTGGCCGGTATAGTGCCCTATTTTGCAGTTGCTACCATTAAGCCGAAACTCGGTTATGACGATTCTCTCGATGCCTTCGGTATCCACGGAGTCGGCGGGATACTGGGCGCGATACTGACAGGCGTATTTGCAGACCCTTCTATAAATGAAGCGGGCAAAGGTCTTTTATACGGCAACCCCGGCCAGCTTTTAACACAGATTATCGCCGTTGTTGTAACGATTGTTTACAGCGCAACAGCCACCTTCATCATCTTCATGGTTGTAAAAGCGGTAGTCGGCGTCAGGGTTGAAGCCGAGCATGAAATTACGGGACTTGACGAAAGCCAGCACGGTGAAAAGGCATATAGCCTGTAAATATAGAGGTATTCTTTATGCCCGCTTTGCCAAAGGGGGGCATATTTTAAGAGATGCCATAAACAAATTCTGCTGCGGTCTGCGCGGAAGTAACTGATAAAAGGAGGCCTTATGAAAAAGATAGAAGCTATAATTAAACCCTTTAAACTCGATGAAGTAAAGGATGCTCTCAATGCGATAGGCATTAACGGTATGACGGTCACGGAAGTCAAGGGTTTCGGAAGGCAAAAGGGCCATGTAGAGGTCTACAGGGGGACCGAATATGAAGTGTCTTTCCTGCCCAAGATCAAGATCGAGGTGGTAATCCCTGATTCGATCATCGACAAGGTCATATCTACCATTATCGAAAAAGCAAAAACCGGCAACATAGGAGACGGCAAGATATTCCTTTACTCTCTCGAAGACGTCATCAGGATCAGAACAGGCGATAAGGGAGAAGCGGCAATATAAGTGTCCGGGATTATGAAGGCTGAAGGGAGAGGTGTGAAGTCCATCTTTCGTGATTCAGCCTTCATAATCCATATTTGTTCATTGCCGGGTTTTCCTACAAAATTGTATGAGCTACAAAATTGTCATAAAAGGACAAGGACCTTCAGTTACTCATGAGGTATTGATAAATCATGATAAAACAGCATAGAGATTTTCCCCGCCTTAAGAAATCCTACAAAATTGTAGGACAACTGAATAGCAAAGGAATTCCCATGCAAAATATCCTTTTAATTTCAGAGCCTTATATCTGGCATGGTTTTGGCTATATATACCAGGATCTGAGATCTGAAGGAGGTAGTATGGGCAAAAAAATATCTACGCTGGCGGTTCTTTTAATTTGCTCGGCAGGTACTGCATGGGCTGAAGGGCAGTCTTCACAGGCTGCAGCAGCTGTTTCAAAAATTGATACCGGAGATACAGCCTGGGTCTTGGTCTCCACCGCCCTTGTGATGCTGATGACACCGGGGCTCGCTCTTTTCTACGGCGGCATGGTAAGAGGGAAAAACGTACTGGGTACGATCATGCAGAGCTTTATCGCAATCGCGTTGGTCAGCGTGCAGTGGATTTTATTCGGGTACAGCCTGTCTTTCGGTCCGGACGTTCACGGCATAATCGGGAACCTTGACTGGATTGGGTTGACCGGAGTCGGCGTCGAACCGAACCCTGCATATGCGCCTACAATACCTCATATCTTATTTATGATGTATCAGGCTATGTTTGCAGTCATTACTCCGGCATTGATCACAGGGGCATTTGCAGAGAGAATGAAATTTTCTGCCTACGTCGTATTTATTCTTCTGTGGTCTACCCTTGTCTATGACCCTGTTGCACATTGGGTCTGGGGAGCGGGAGGCTGGCTCAAGGAGATGGGGACCCTTGATTTTGCAGGAGGTATCGTTGTTCATCTCATCTCAGGGATATCGGCCCTTGCCGCCACCTTTATCATAGGCAAGCGGAAAGGATATCTGCAGGAAGCCATGTACCCGCACAATCTCCCGATGACCGTGCTCGGCGCAGGGCTTTTGTGGTTCGGATGGTTCGGGTTCAATGCCGGCAGCGCACTGTCTGCCGGCGGATTAAGCGCAATGGCTTTTGTTGCCACTCATACTTCCGCGGTTTCTGCAACGGTAATATGGGTTGTTATTGAATGGATCCACAGGGGAAAACCGACCACGTTCGGCGCTGCAACAGGCTCTATTGCAGGGCTTGCTACGATAACGCCGGCTTCAGGTTTTGTCAGCCCCATGTCAGCCCTGGTTATCGGGTTGGCAGCCGGTGCAGTGTGCTACATCTCGCTGAGCATGAAAAGCAAATTAGGGTACGACGACTCACTCGACGCCTTCGGAGTACACGGGGTCGGCGGGATCCTGGGTACCCTCGCAACAGGACTTTTTGCACAGTCGGTCATCAATCCCGCGGGCAGCAACGGTTTATTATTCGGCAGCCATCAGATGTTCACCTCACAAGTGATCGCCATATTGGTCACAGGAGTTTATTCATTTATTGTTAGTGTAGTATTATTAAAGATTCTTGATAAATTTATCGGATTAAGGGTCAGCGAAGAATCCGAGGAAAACGGCCTCGACATATCCCAGCATGGTGAAAGCGGTTATTCGATATAGACAAGGAGGTGCATGAACGGTCTACAGAGATTATTTATGTTAGAGGGTCAATAAAAACGCAGATAATGCATAAAAGGAGGTAGTAACAATGACGCCTAAAGAAGTAATGGATTTTGCAAAAAAGAACAAGGTAGTAATGGTCGATCTGAAGTTCATGGACTTCCCCGGACTCTGGCAGCATTTCTCGGTCCCTATTAAGGAATTCTCGGCAGACATTTTTCAGGACGGGCTCGGTTTCGACGGCTCGTCAATCAGGGGCTGGCAAGCCATTCACATGAGTGACATGCTTGTTATTCCTGATCCGACAACGGCAGTGATGGACCCGTTCACACAGCATCCGACATTGAGCCTGATATGTAATATTGTAGATCCGATAACAAAGGAGCCCTACTCAAGAGATCCGCGCTATGTGGCACAGAAGGCCGAGTCTTATATGAAATCTACAAAGGTTGCGGACACCGCATACTTCGGACCCGAGGCGGAGTTCTTTATCTTCGATGACGTAAGGTTCGATTACACCCCCAACAGCGGTTATCACTTCGTGGACTCCGTTGAAGGCATATGGAATTCCGGCAGGGAAGAAAACCCGAACCTCGGTTATAAGCCGAGACACAAGGAAGGTTATTTTCCTGTTCCGCCCATGGATAAGCAGCAGGACATCCGCACGGAGATGGTGCTCGAACTCGAAAAGGCAGGTATAACAGTCGAGGCCCAGCACCATGAAGTGGCAACAGGCGGACAGGCCGAAATAGATATGAAATTCTCACCTCTGGTAAATATGGCGGACAAATTGATGATGTATAAATATATCATCAAGAACGTTGCGGCAAGAAACGGAAAGACGGTAACCATGATGCCAAAGCCGTTATTCGGCGACAACGGTTCCGGAATGCACACCCACCAGAGCCTCTGGAAAGGCGGCAAGCCTCTTTTTGCAGGCAATGCATATGCGGGATTATCCGAAATGGCGCTTTACTATATCGGCGGAATTCTGAAA
>JBAZWR010000179.1:0-4548 GCA_041660325.1 Thermodesulfovibrionales bacterium
TTTCCTTGTGCCTGAAACACTTATATTTTAGGGACATAATAGCCCCCACACGAAAACAAATCTGATGACGGTTTGATGACAGTGATTATGTAAAGTCAGGCGAGATAACTTATTGATTGAAAAGGATTTCTTTGGTGCCGAAGGCGGGATTTGAACCCGCACGGCCTTTCGACCACTAGACCCTGAACCTAGCGCGTCTGCCAGTTCCGCCACTTCGGCATGTGAGTGATATATTATACGTACCTGTTTTAAAAAAAGCATTAGTTGTGGTATCGTTAAAGGGAAATGAAAAAAGGCACAAAGATACTCCTTGCATTATCAGCGGCAATTTTAATTATTGCAGCGGTTTCCTTTATTGTCCTGATCAAGAACGCAAACAGGATTGCAAAACACGAACTCGATCAGTTCCTCGGAAAAAATTTCTCCGTGCAGGAAGTCAGGCTGAAGTGGAATAAAGTCGAAGCCCTGAATGTCAGTTATAGGAATCCTGAAGGTAAAACGGTATTCCATACCGACAGTTTGGTCCTCAGTTCCGATTTTATGGGGCTTCTTAAAAAAGACTATAACTTTTCAAGCGCTATCCTCATAAACCCTTATCTTATGCTGGAAAAAGACAAAGAAGGGACCTTCAAAAATCCTTTCCCTTCAAAAAAGGATAAAGACGGAAATAAACCTTCTTCGGAATTTCGCATACAGAAGGTCGAAATAATTAACGGTTCTCTCGATTATATCGACGAGGAAGTATCCGGGGAGCCTGTTACAACGGAGTTGAGGAATATCGATATTGAGTCCGAGAACATTATTTTCCCCCTGCAGGACAACCTTACGGATTATCGCTTCACTGCAAAAGTCTCGGGCAAGTTGAGCGCCGGCATTATTAAGAGTGAAGGGAAAATAGCGCTGAAAACCTTCGATATGGATTCCAAAGTCAAAGCTAACAACCTTGATGTGACCCACTTTAAACCGTATTTCAAGAAAAAGAGCACTGTGAACATAAAAAGAGGATTTCTCGATCTCGATATGGACATGAAAATCATATCAGGAAAGATAAATGCGCCGGGAAGATCGGTACTGAGAGACCTGCAGTTCGAGTCGGAGAGGGGCGTAAAAGGAAAGTTTCTCAAACTGCCCGTTCATGCCATTATGGCTTTTCTCAAGGATAACAGGGACCAGATTGCTTTTGACTTCACGTTAGAGGGCGATCTCGATAATCCGAAATTCAGTCTCAGCGAAGGCGTTGTTGATAAATTATCAATCGGGATCGCTGAAAAACTCGGACTGCCTGTTGAGAGCATAAGCGAATCCATAGTAGGTCTCGGCGCCGAAGGAGTCGGACAAATCGGGAAAGGCGTTAAAGGCGCAGGGGAAGAGCTAAAAAAGGTTTTAAAGTAAATTAAGACTGCCGGAAATATGATCTGGCATCAAAAAGATATAACCTCCGTTTTTGAAAAACTGCACACTTCCGTTCACGGCCTTTCTTTAGAAGAAGCGCAAAAACGTCTTGAACAATACGGTCCCAATGAACTAACGGAAAAAAAGAAGAAGTCCCCATTCATGATGTTTCTCGACCAGTTCAGGGACTTCATGATCCTTGTCCTTATCGCTGCCGCAATTATATCCGGTATTATCGGCGAACCTTCAGATACCATAGCCATAATTGTGATTTTAGTTCTTAATGCAGTTATCGGCTTTATACAGGAATACAGGGCGGAAAAGGCAATGGCTGCCCTTAAAAAAATGGCTGCCCCGTCTGCAACTGTCATAAGAAACGGCACGCCTGAAACCATATCCGCCTCTCAACTCGTTCCCGGCGATTTTGTCATGCTTGAGGCAGGGAAGATTGTTCCTGCCGATATGAGACTTTTTGAGGCTGCTCAGTTGAAGGTGGAAGAAGCCTCGCTTACCGGTGAATCCGTACCTGTTGAAAAGCATATAAAAGCATTACCCGATGAGCATTTACCTATCGGTGACAGAAAGAATATAGCTTACAAAGGCACATTTGTGACCTATGGACGCGGAAGCGGTGTTGTTGTGGCAACGGGCATGAATACGGAGCTTGGCAAGATTGCCGCCATGCTTCAAGAAAGAGCAGAGGTTAAAACGCCCCTTCAAAAAAGACTTGCGGCATTCGGCAAGAAACTTGCCATCGCAGTTCTTGTCATATGCGCCGGCGTTTTCGGTATCGGTATTATGAAAGGAGAACCGCCCATGTTAATGCTCCTGACGGCAATCTCCCTTGCAGTGGCCGCAATACCCGAGGCGCTTCCTGCCGTAGTGACCATTTCCCTTGCCCTCGGGGCAAAGAAGCTGGTAAAGCAGAACGCCCTCATAAGAAAGCTGCCTGCAGTTGAAACACTCGGGTCGGTAACCTATATCTGTTCCGACAAAACCGGGACCCTCACCTTGAACAAGATGACGGTTGAGAAAATATATATTGATGGAAAGATTGAGAAAACGGATGGAGCATGGAGCAGGGAGCAGGCGAAAAAATATCGGAGCGACTCCTCTCTCTCTGCGCCTTGCCCCGTGCTGATGACGGCACTTTCCCTGAGCAATGATGCCCGTATAGATGCAAAAGGCAATGTTATTGGCGATCCTACGGAAATTGCTTTATATACCATTGCAAATAATGCCGGCTTTGATAAAAAAGAATTAGAAAAGAATTATCCCCGTATTGCCGAGATCCCCTTTGATTCTGACAGGAAGTGTATGACAACAATTCATAAGGGGTCAAGGGGCCAAGGGGTCGGGGAATCTTTTGAGTTTATTTCTTTCACAAAGGGCGCCGTCGAAGTTCTGCTCGAAAAATCCATAAACATACTTACATCTGAAGGGCTGAAAGATATCGATCCGGAGGAAATTCAAAAAGTCACTAAAAGGATGGCTGCAGACGGCCTGAGAGTTCTTTGCGTTGGCATAAGAATGTGGGACAACCTGCCTGAAGAGATATTTCCCGGAAGTGTGGAGACGGGACTCACTATTTTAGGTCTTGCCGGCATGATGGACCCCCCAAGGGAAGAGGCAAAAGAAGCGGTATCAATGTGCAAAGAAGCAGGAATAATTCCGGTTATGATAACCGGCGACCATCCCATTACAGCTAAGGCAATAGCCGGAAGGCTCGGCATCATCGGGGACGACTCAAAGGCAATCATCACCGGAAGAGAGCTTCAGCAATTAACATTGGAAGAATTTGAAGAAAGGGTCGATCATATCAGGGTTTACGCAAGGGTAGCGCCTGAACAGAAACTGAAGATCGTGAAAGCCCTCCAGGACAGGGGCCAATTTGTTGCCATGACAGGCGACGGCGTAAATGATGCGCCTGCATTAAAGATGGCCGACATCGGAATTGCAATGGGAATAACCGGGACGGATGTATCAAAAGAAGCGGCGCACATGATACTCCTCGATGATAATTTTGCAACTATCGTAAAAGCGGTAAGTGAAGGAAGAAAGATATATGACAACATAAGGAAATTCATAAAGTATCTTCTGACGACAAATTCAGGAGAGATATGGACTCTTTTCCTTGCGCCGCTGGTCGGTCTGCCGATACCATTGCTTCCGATCCACATACTCTGGATAAACCTGGTGACGGACGGGCTCCCTGCGCTTGCCCTCTCTGTTGAACCTGCCGAGGGGGATGTTATGCGCAGACCCCCGAGGCGTCCGAAAGAGAGCATATTTGCGCATGGACTCGGCCTCCACGCAATATGTTTCGGCCTCTTAATGGCCGGTGTTGTTATTTTTGTACAGGCCTGGTCGCTTACGACCGGGCACGCTCACTGGCAGACAATGGTATTTACGGTTTTATGCTTATCCCAGCTTGGTCATGTTCTTGCCATAAGGTCGGAGAAGGAGTCTTTGTTTAAGATGGGAATATTCTCAAATAAATATCTTCTTGGGGCGGTCGTCCTGACCTTTATACTTCAGATGGCAACTATTTACGTGCCGTTTTTAACCCCGATATTTAAAACGGAATCGTTGACCCTGAATGAACTAACATTTACGCTCATATTGTCATCCGTGGTTTTCTTTGCAGTAGAAATCGAGAAATTAGTAAGAAGGCGATATATACATATGTAATGCTTTGCAAAGAAACTACGGATGTCCAAAATAAATTTATTTTAGACATCCGCAGTTTTTGGGTTAAGTTATCTTACGGATAGTGTTATTACCTGTGTCCCCAACATAAAGGACGGCGCCAACCGTGGCGACCCCGACAGGATTGTTGAAGAGCGCTGCCGTTCCCGTTCCATTTGCAGACCCGAAAGACCCTGCCTTGCCTGCAAAGGTCGTAACCGTTCCTTTGGCAATGACGATCTTGCGAATGGTATTGTTACCGGAATCCGCAATATAAAGGTTGGTTCTATCCGTGGCGATGCCTAAAGGGTTGTTGAAGAGCGCTGCCGTTCCCGTTCCATTCGCAGACCCGGGAGACCCTGCCGTTCCTGCCAGAGTCGTAACCTCTCCTGTGGCAATTACGATCTTCCGAATGGTATCGTTACCGGAATCCGCAACATAAACATCATTAACATCCGAGGCAATGCC
>JBAZWR010000180.1:0-4491 GCA_041660325.1 Thermodesulfovibrionales bacterium
TTTATCGAACGTGCAAAGGCGGCATAAAAATCACTTACCAAACGGTTTGCGGTCTTCCGAACTAACCTTTACAACCGTCTTAACATTTCCCCTCGGATTAAAGTCGCCTGTTATTTCCAGAAACCTTGGCTTAAGCTTTTTTTGAATCTCGGAAAATATTTTGTTTGCCGACTCTTCATGTGATATGCAGATATCACGGAATGAATTCAGATAAAGTTTAAGGGATTTCAGCTCGACGATCTTTTTGTCAGGAACATAGCTTATTTTTATTGTTGCAAAATCAGGATAGCCTGACCTTGGACACAGGCATGTGAACTCCTGGAAGGTGATATCGATCTCATAATCCCTTTCCGGGGCAGGGTTGTCCCAAATTTCAAGAACAGCCTTTTTTATCTCTCTCTGTCCGTACTTCATATTCAAACTCTACCATTGACTTGACTTTATTTTCAAGAAAAAATTATAATTGAGGTTCGTAATTATGGGAACTTATACAACATATCATCCGCATAACAAGAAACGGAAAAAAACTCATGGCTTTATGGAGAGGATGAGTTCTTCGGGCGGACGCAAGGTTCTTAAGAGGAGAAGGGACAGGGGACGCAAGAGACTATCCGTCTGATGCGCCTTAAACCCTTGCGCTCTTTAACCAAGAGACGGGAGTTTGATTTAGTCTTTAAGGAAGGGTCAAGCTTAGCTTCAAAAAATCTCGTCATCTACGCAAGGCCTAATGAACTCGGCTTTAGCCGTCTTGGTCTGGCTGTAAGCAAAAAGATCGGCAAGGCCGTCGCCAGAAACAGGATAAAACGCTTTTTAAGAGAAGCCATGAGAACAATGTCAGGGGATATTCCTCTGCATTATGATTTCGTGTTCGTCGCCAGAAAATTGTCGGCGGACAGCAGTATGGACGACCTTATGCGGGATATTAAAAGGTTTTTATCAAGGCTGATAAATGAGAAACATTCTGATATTGCTCATAAAAGCATATAGATATTTCCTTTCTCCATTGTTGCCCCTGAGTTGCCGTTTTATCCCATCATGCTCCGAGTATTCAATTGATGCGATAAAAAAGTACGGTTCCTTTAAAGGCATCTATCTTTCACTAAGGAGGATACTGAGGTGTCACCCCTTCCATTCGGGCGGGTATGACCCTGTAAAATAACATGGAAAAGAGAGCGCTTATTGCAGTTGCTATTTCCTTTTTAATCCTCCTCGTCTACCAGTATTTCTTTGTCTCGCCGGCGCCCCAAAAAGCGGGACAACAGTCTAAAGTTGAAGAACAGGCCAAACCTGCCGCTGAAGAAGCAAAAGGGGCTCCCGTTGCAATAACCCCTAAAACCACGTCTGAAGAAAAAGGAATAAATGTTGAGACCGAATTATACTCGGCTGTATTTACTACAAAAGGCGCCACGGTAAAACATTTTGAGCTGAAGAGATATAAGGACAACGATGGGAAAAATGTTATTCTCCTTCAGACAAGCGGCATAATACCTCCCATGGGAATCGGGTCCAAAGAGGATTTTGAGCTGTCGGAAGTTAATTTCCATACCGCAGGACGGGATGTAACATTCGACAAAAATAACAAATCCGGATCACTGATATTTGAATATGCCGGTTCAGGGCTTGCGGTCAGAAGAACATATACTTTTTATAATGACAGCTACAGGATTGACCTGAAGGATGAACTTTCCGGAGCCCCTGAATACTGGATTACGATCGGGACCGATTTCGGCATCCATAATAGAAAAGATGCCTCTGTCCACACCGGACCGGTGCTTCTTAAGGACACCGACAGGCTCGAATTTGCCGCAAAGGACCTGAATGAGCCAAAAATTTTTAAAGAACAAATTAAATGGATCGCTCAGGAAGACAAGTATTTTTTTGCTTCAATTGTTCCGCAGAACGCAATGGAAGAGATAAAAGTCTGGAAGGCAAAAGATTCCCCGGTAATCGCGCTGAAAGGCAAGCCCGGGGTAAACAGCTTTATCCTGTATGCCGGACCCAAAGAATATGATATATTGAAAACTCTTAATGTCGGCCTTGAGCATATTATTGATTTCGGATTCTTCTCGATATTGGCCGTGCCTTTATTCTGGTTGCTCAAACTCTTCTATGGCCTGATAGGCAATTACGGCTGGGCAATCATGCTCCTCACAATCGTTACAAGAATTCCCTTCATCCCTTTAATTAATAAAAGCCAAAAGTCGATGAAGAAAATGCAGGAAGTCCAGCCGCGGATGGCGGAGATAAAGGAAAAATATAAAAAAGACCCGCAAAGGATGCAAAAGGAGATGATGGAGATTTACAAAACACACAAGGTAAACCCCCTTGGAGGTTGTCTTCCCATGCTTTTGCAAATACCCGTATTTTTTGCTCTCTATAAAATATTACTTATAACCATAGAACTCAGGAACGCTCCGTTTATGCTCTGGATAAAGGACTTATCAGCGCCTGACACGTTATTCGGACATCTCCCGGCAGCGTTGCCCTTAATAGGCGGGTTCGCAGTGGGGCCCCTGCCTATTGTCATGGGGGCTACCATGATTATCCAGCAGAAGATGACGCCCTCATCCCTTGATCCGGCACAGAACAAGATGATGATGTTCATGCCGGTCATATTTACCTTCCTCTTCCTGAATTTTGCTTCAGGACTTGTCCTGTACTGGCTCGTAAACAATATCTTCAGCATCACCCAGCAGTTTTACGTAAACCGGAAAGTCGTCAAAAAAACGGCGTAAATCCTTTTTCCAATTTTCGCGTCGGACAGTCTAAGTTATACTATCCATATGTTCACAGATGATACCATAGCGGCAATCTCCACACCTCTGGGTGAAGGCGGAATAGGTATTGTCCGGTTAAGCGGGAAAGATTCCATTCAGATTGCAGACTCTCTCTTCCATTCTCCAAAGAATAAAACACTCGCGAGTTCAAAGTCTCATCGGGTTTTATATGGACATATATTCGATCCGCAGTCCGGCCTGAATATCGACGAGGTCCTTATCACAGTGATGCGGGCCCCGCATTCATATACCAGAGAAGACATCATAGAGATCAACTGCCACGGCGGCATGATGACCCTGCGGAAAACCCTTGAGCTTGTCCTGCAGCATGGGGCCAGGCTTGCAGAGCCGGGCGAGTTTACCAAAAGGGCTTTCCTCAACGGCAGGCTCGATTTGAGCCGGGCTGAAGCGGTACTTGACCTGATACGCTCAAAGACCGATGAAAGCCGGAGGATAGCCCTTGAACAGCTTCAGGGAGGCTTATTCTCAAAGATCACATCTCTGAGAGACGGGCTTACTGATGTCTGCGTCCGGATTGAAGCCCATATTGATTTCCCTGAAGATGAAATCGAAACGGCGTCCAAGCAGGGATTATCGGATGCGATGAAGCTTGTTAAGAATGATCTGCATAGTCTTCTAAAGACATATGAGGAAGCAAAATTCTTCAGAGAAGGACTTTCAACAGCAATTGTCGGAAGACCGAATGTCGGGAAATCCTCTCTCCTTAATGCACTCCTGCAAAGAGACAGGGCTATCGTGACGGAAACTCCGGGCACTACAAGGGATGTTTTAGAAGAATATCTGAATATTAAGGGGTTACCTCTGCGGATTATGGATACGGCAGGAATACGGCAGGTAGAAGACCTTGCCGAAAAAGAAGGCGTTAGAAGAAGCATTAAAAGCATAGAGAATGCCGATCTTGTCATTGCAATATTCGACGGCAGCGAACCTCTGAGAAAAGAAGATTTTGAGGTTATAGAAAAAGTTAAGAACAAAAATACGATTTACATTCTGAATAAGAGCGACCTCCCGTCTGTTGCAGACCAAAATTCTTTTTCATCCTTCATCCTTCATCCTTCATCCTTTTTGAAGATTTCCGCAACAAGGGGAGACGGTATCGAAGAACTGAAAGACAAAATAGTTGATTCCTGTCTCAAGGATTGGAAAGAGGAGAGGGAAGGAGTCGTTATCTCAAACCTGAGGCATAAGACTTCGATAGGACATGCCGCAGTATCTCTTGAAAAGGCAATGAAGTTATTAATAGTGGATCAACCCCTCGAAATCATTGCAATTGAGCTGAGAAATTCTCTGGACAGTCTCGGAGAGATTGTAGGAGCCGTTACAACAGAGGATATTCTGAATAAAATATTCAGCGACTTTTGTATCGGTAAATAAAAAAATTTCGGCAAGAAACGTCCTGCTTTTTCCGCCATTGCAAATTTCAGAAGGCAACAGGTAAAATTTATAGTTCATTGTCTCAAAGAGGAGTCGTCATAGAGTGTGATGGTACCAGGCAATTTCAAGTCACAAAGTGTTTAATTCCGTAACTCTCTTTGTTTTATAGTTCTTATTTTTATTTGTTTAGGATTTCGATATTAGAGTTTAGAGTTTTGTCTGTTGTTTAGACAGTGCCGGTGTGGTGGAATTGGCAGACGCGCCGGACTCAAAATCCGGTGGGGGCAACTCCGTGTGGGTTCAACTCCCACCACCGGCA
>JBAZWR010000181.1:0-4431 GCA_041660325.1 Thermodesulfovibrionales bacterium
GGCGGAGTCATAAACGTAAGAGACCGCATCCTGCACATCGTTCAGCGCAAGCTCAAGCCCGCCGGTGATATTTACAAGAATGCCCTTGGCCCCTTCTATTGAAGATTCTTCAATGAGCGGATTCGATATGGCTTTTTTGGCTGCATCAAGGGCGCCGGCATCTCCTCTTCCTACTCCCGAGCCCATTACTCCCCTGCCCTGATTTTGTATGATTGTCTTTACATCGGCAAAGTCCACATTAATGAGGCCCGGTATCAGGATGATATCGGAAATTCCCTGAACAGCCTGCTTCAGGACGTCGTTGGCCACTGCAAAAGATTTCAGCAAAGGCGTTCCCTTTTCAACAACGAGTCCTATCTTGTCATTCGGTATTATAATAAGGGTGTCCACATATTTCCTGAGTTCCTTAATCCCTTCTTCCGCGTTGGTATATCTGACCTTGCCTTCATAAAAAAACGGCTTGGTGATGACCGCAACGGTTATTGCGCCGAGTTCCCGGGCAATTCCGGCAATAACAGGACCTGCGCCCGTGCCTGTGCCGCCTCCCATGCCTGCAGTGATAAAGACCATGTCGGAACCTTCAAGGTGTTCGCTGATCAGCGCACTGTCTTCAAGCGCCGCTTCTCTGCCGATCTGGGGGTTGGAGCCTGCGCCAAGCCCTCTTGTCAGGTTAGCGCCGATCTGAACTTTTACCGATGCCAGAGATGTTTCAAGCGCCTGCATGTCGGTGTTTACGGCGATGAACTCGACGCCGTGCAGGTTCGACGCTATCATATTATTGATGGCGTTGCTTCCCGCGCCTCCGACGCCGATAACCTTAATCTTTGCTCCATGTCCTCTTACTTCATCAATAATTTCAAACATAATCTTTCCCTCCTCCTTCTATACGATTTTTATCTGAATATTCCTTTGACCCATTCTTTCATCTTCCCGAATATCCCTGTAAACGTTACCGGATATAATTCCCTGCCTGATTCGGTATGGAACCCATACAGTACAAGCCCCGTGCCAGTGGCATACATGGGATTTTTCACAATTTCACCCGAACCCCGTATTCCTGCTGGGGCCCCTATTCTTACCGGGAGTTCCAATATCGATTCCGCCAACCCGTCAAACCCTGCGAGCAGCGAACCTCCGCCGGTAAGGACAACCCCTGTTGATGCTATATCGTATCCGGAACAGGTTGTCAGTTCATTTTTTATCAAGTCAATCAGTTCTTCGGTCCTTGGTTGTATGATCTCTGACAGATGCCTGCGTAATATCTTCCTGCCCTGTCCTGCCTGGATAATATCCACCTCTTCCGAATCGTCAATCAAATCAGCTATCGCATGACCGTATTGTTTCTTGACCCTTTCAGCTTCGGTTACGGACATCCTGAGACCCACTGCTATATCATTGGTAAAATGGTTTCCTCCTATTGCAAGGACGGATGTATGCCGCAGCCATCCATCCTTGTAAAGTATAATATCGGTTGTGCCGCCGCCGATATCTACAATGGCTACGCCGAGTTCTTTTTCATCATCGGTCAGTATGGCCTCCGCCGACGCAAGCGGCTCGAACACGATATCAATAACCTCAACGCCTGCTTTCTCACAGCACTTGAGGAGATTCTGTACGGAAGTAATAGCTCCGGTAAGGATATAAACCTTTGCCTCAAGCCGCGCCCCGATCATTCCTGCGGGGTCCTTGATGCCGTTCTGTCCGTCAAGGGTATATCCTGTCGGTATTGTATGGAGCACCTCTCTGTCAAGGGGCACATACACCGCTTTCGCGGAATCTATGACCCGGTCGACATCGGTGGATGTAACTTCTTTGCCCCTTATGCCGATGGCGCCATGACTGTTGAAGCCCTTAATATGCCCTCCGGAAATACCTACATAAACGGAATTTATTTCCACTCCCATGGAAGACTCCGCATTCTTTACGGCATTCCTTATCGATTCAACAGTGGCCTCAATATTTACGACCACCCCTTTTCTGAGGCCGGACGATGCCGATGTACTGACGCCTTTGATCTCTATCCCGCCGTTTATGATTTCCCCTACGACGGCGCAGATCTTCGTGGTCCCTACATCAAGCCCTACAATAATATTCCCCTGATTCGGATTAAGAAGCATTACCTGATCACCTTATCGGCGGCAGGCTTTACGATAGCCCTGCCTGCAAACCTTAAATCTATATAATCAACCCGGATTTCCATATGCTTTATGTCTTCTTCAAGCTTGAGAAGTCGGGCAAGTTTTTCCTCGTATCTTCCCGACCCTATTTTCACAACAAGTCCGTCTATTATTACGGCAAGTTCATGGGGCTTATGAGCCAGGATCTCAATATGGTCCCGTTCGGACAAAAATCCTTTCTCATTCATCGTCTTTGCAAGGCTCAGCGCCTCTGAAAAGCCCTCTTTCTCCTTGTAGGGATCGCCGGTTATCACCGGGAGAAAAGGGACTGAGCCGTCCCTGAGTTCTTCGAGCAGTTTCCCTTTTTCATCTACGAGAAAAAGATGTTCCTTCATTTCAAGAAGTGCAAACGGTTCGGCTTCCTTTATTGCTATAGATAAGGTGTCGGGCAGCCCTTTCCGTATATTCACGGACCTTACCCAGGGAGACCGGAGCATCTGCCTGCCGACCTGCTCATTGGAAAGAGTCATAAGGCTTTCTTTGGAGCGGATGCCGGTAAGGGATTTTAATTCATCGTCCGTGAGATGCCTGTTCCCCGAAAATACGACATGCATCAAAGGGAACATGGATTTTACGGGATTATAGTAAACGACCAGATAAACGATAATGGCGCTGAAAAAAATTAATATCAGGACGATAATATTCCTTACTATGCTTAATATATTCAATCGTGCGCCGGTCTTCTTAATTCTGTTGGCCTTCACTCACGACACCTCTTAGTATTTCTTCTATCAAACCCGGGAAATCAAACCCTGCGTGTTGTGCTATCTTCGGCATAAGACTCGTCTCCGTCATACCGGGGATAGTATTGACCTCAAGGACAAAGGGATTTCCTTCTTTGTCGATCCTCAAATCAACCCTCGTTGCGCCTTTGCAGCCGAGGGCCATATGTGCGGCAAGGGCCTTGCTGCAGGCTTCTTTATAAACCCCGGATTCTAATGCGGGAGGAAGTATATATTCCGTAAGCCCTGCC
This sequence comes from Thermodesulfovibrionales bacterium, assembly GCA_041660325.1. Taxonomy (GTDB): domain Bacteria; phylum Nitrospirota; class Thermodesulfovibrionia; order Thermodesulfovibrionales; family SM23-35; genus DYFC01. The sequence goes on from JBAZWR010000181.1 coordinate 3,151, forward strand.
GTATATTTTGCTTCGTAACTATAGAATTCAACGGATGGTCTCACTTCCACCCCGCCTAATATTTTGTCGTTCAGTATCCCGATCTGAACTTCCCGCCCTTCTATATATTTTTCTACAAGCGCCCTTGATCCGAATGTAAATGCTTTTTCCAGCGCGGGTATAAAGTCATTCTTGTCCTTTATGATACTCACTCCTATGCTCGACCCCTCCGTTGCCGGTTTGACAACCCATGGCAAACTAAAAGAAAGTCCCGGATAATGGGAGGATGGGAGAGCAGGAGAAGTCCCAGCGTCTCCGTGTCCGCCTGCCGATCTTTTATCAATCACCACAAAGGGCGGGACCGGAACGCCATGATATAGGAATGCTTTTTTGGACGCTTCCTTGTCCATTGCAAGGGCTGAGGCAAGGACTCCGGAGCCTGTATACGGAATGCCCAAAACATCGAGCATGCCCTGGATGGAACCGTCTTCTCCCCAGCCTCCGTGCAGAACAAGAAATGCCATCTCTATCGCCTCTTTTTGCAGTACACTGCAGATATCGGCGCCTGCATCTATGGGAACTGCGTTATAGCCCAAGCCCTTCAGAGCGTTATAGACGGCCGTTCCGCTCCTGAGAGACACGTCTCTCTCGGCTGAAGCGCCGCCCGATAAAACGCCTATTTTTTTATTCGTCAATATCTTCATCTCTCCCTGCTATCCGTATCTCGGGTTCAAGGACGACGCCGGATTTTTTCTTCACCCTGTAAGAGACTACCTGCATAAGCTTTATGAAATCGGACGCCTTTGCCCTGCCCCTGTTAACAAAAAAATTTGCGTGGATGCCGCTTACTTCAACATCGCCGATCCGCAGGCCTTTGCATTCCGCTTCCTCAATAAGCTTTCCGGCAGAAGCGCCTTCGGGGTTCTTGAATACGCAGCCGGCAGAGGGTTCCCATAGGGGCTGTCTCTCCCGTTTTATCTTTAAAAAATTATCGGTCCTCTCCGCGATCTCTTCCTTTTTGTCTCTTTTAAGTTTTATCTCCGAACCGACAATGAGCCGTCCGGGCAAGATTCCCGAACTCCTGTAGCCAAAGGAGATTGCGCCTGATTGGACCCGTTTTATATTTCCTTCTTTATCCATAAGCTCGACGGAATGAAGAATATCTTTTATCTCATAGCCGAAGGCCCCTGAGTTACCAAAGATTGCGCCTCCGACCGTTCCCGGTATACCTGCAAAACCTTCGATTCCCGCATAACCGTTTTCTTTTGCAAAATACAGCAGCTTTTGCAGCAGGACTCCGGG
>JBAZWR010000182.1:0-4388 GCA_041660325.1 Thermodesulfovibrionales bacterium
GAACTAGTTGATATTGCAATGTCGAGAACAGGAGACGCTATTGGAATTTGCACGTAAAACAAAGAAGAATACCGCAATTTACATTGCGGTATTCTTTGGTTTGATGTAGGAACATAAAAGGTACCAGGTACCATTATTTCGTACTAATGAAATCTACCGGTTTTTATCTCAGATCCGATAACTTTATAGACAAACTTCCATTGTTTGCAGCAAAACTTTATCCGCAGAAAAACTGGTACGAGCGCGATGTATATTTCACTACTGCCGACGGCGGTGACCGCTATCTTGAAGACAAGGATTTTTTAAAAAACTGTTTTATGTTTGCCTGTCTAAGTCAGCGTAATCATTGTCGTAGCTTCGACGGAAGAGATGAACGATTTTACAAAAACGAACTTTGTTTTGATAAGGGAACATTGGCGAGTAGAAAGTTAACAGCATACAGCCTTACCGGAGAGGAGAAAGATTTAATGGATACTTTTGCCAATGTACTCACGAAAGCGAAAGTCATAAAAAACTATAACAAGAAATATAAATACGGTACATATCAGATCGATGAAGAACTCAACACACGCTATAAGAATGAAAATGATGAATGGATTTATGATTATCCTGAACTCAATACAGTAATAAATACTTTAAAGACAAAATTAGCGAAATACTATAAAGCAGTTATTCAGCCAAAACTGTTTCAATACGAACTCCTAAAGTAACACTATGCCCGCCCCAATTGTTTTCAGTGTTAATCAAAATCAGATAAATAAAAGTTTCTAGTAATCGTCAAGTTCAGTGAACATTTAGAAAATTTCTCGGAAAAAGAAGTCAAAGAATGTGAGGACCAAATTAGCCAGCTTGTTTATAAATGACCTAACGCCGGAAGAAATTAAAGTCGTAGAAAATTCGGGAAAAAAGTAAAATTATCACTTGTTGGCTGACTTGGAATCAGAATAGCGAGGCAGGGAGCATGAAAAATTTTAATATAGGTTATTACAATTATGAAAACAGGAAGAAATGATCCTTGTTATTGCGGAAGTTGTAAAAAATATAAAAAATGCTGTTTAAATAAACAAGATAACTTTAAAATGAATTTTTCAAAAGATTATTTCAATTTAAAAGGTAAAAAAGCAGAAGAAATAGTTCATGCTTTGGCGCAAAAAACTTTTTTTATAGATTGGTGTTTTTTAAATCCTAAATGGCCAGACGGAAAAGAGTTATGCGATTTATTGGTAATATTTGATGAAGTTGCGATTATTTGGCAAATAAAAGATCTAAAATTAAACAAATTTGGAAAATACAATAAAAGTGAAGTTGAAAAAAACCTGAAACAGCTTTCTGGGGCAAGAAGAAAGTTATTTGACCTAAAAGCAGACATATGCTTAGAAAATTCTCGGAGGAAAAAAGAAAAATATAATTCTGCAAAAATAAAGGAGGTTTATCTAATCTCTGTTCTTTTGGGGGAAGGAGAGGAAGTGTCCTCTTTTATTGAGGAGGATAAAAATGGTATACGACATATTTTTACAAAAGAATTTACACAAATTGTTTTAAATGAATTAGATACAATTAATGATTTTGTAGGTTATTTGCGAATTAAGGAAAAATTTCTTAAGAAAAATAAGGGATTGATGGTAATTGGGGGAGAACAAGAGTTTTTAGCTCATTATTTAATTAATGGCCGAAATTTTGATGAATTTGAGAACTTTGATAATGTAATAATTCCGGATGGATTGTGGGAACATTTTCAAAACAAAGCTGAATATCTCGCAAAGAAAAAAGCCGATGGAATTAGTTATGGATGGGATAGTATGGTGAATCGTGCCTATGAGTGTTCACCTGAATATGAAAAAGTTGCTCGTGAATTAGCTCGTCCCAATCGTTTCCAGAGACGCTATTTAAGCAAAGCATTTTTTGAAGCTTATAAAAAAGCACATGAAGCCAGTAAGGATAAAAAATATAATTGTTTGCGTCGAATGGTTCCCGGAGAGGGAACGACATATTGTTTTATTTTTCAGGATGATGTGGAACCACGGAATAGTCGAAGGACACATCTTGGAATCTTTTGTGAAGTTGCCAGGGGTACATATCAACAGAATACAAAAGTTCTTGGGATTGCTACGGAGATGAAATCGCAATCGACTTGTTCTTATGATCTTTGTTTTTTGGATATGCCTGAGTGGACAGAAGAAAACCAAATGAGAATGGAAAAAAATAAAAATGAATTGAAAGTTTTTATAAATCCAACTATGAGCTATTGTGGCGAAGATGAATACCCTAAAATAGATAAGTAAAAGGTCTACGTTAGCTAAAATAGAAATATTGAATCAACGGATAAGTTTGATTTGTAGATGATTTTCATTTATGCTATAATAAATTCATAAGTATAGTGCTAAACGCCTATTTATGGCTAAAATAAACGAAAAAAAATATAAAAACATTGTTCTGTTTTTTGCCAATAAGATCAAAAACGGAACTCTGGGAAAGTTGAAGCTTATGAAATTATTATATTTCTTAGATTTTGATTTTTTCGAAAAATACGGTCAATCGGTTTCCAAAGATGAATACCTGCGCTTTGAAAACGGACCGGTACCGCGGATGGCGGAAAAGATTTTAAAGCAAATGAATGGAAAAGAAATAAAAATTTCCAAGATAAAAATCGGATTCGGATACAACGACAAGCAGCATATTGAACCTTTGAAAGATTTCGATATAAGCTTGTTTACCAAGGAAGAATTAATGATGTTGGAAGAAATAGCCGACAAATGGGAGCGATTTTCGGGTTCAGAAATGAAAACCGCAAGCCATGGTGAAGCGCCTTGGATTGCTACTAAGCCCAATCAGGTTATTGATTATAATTTAGCTTATTACCGCAACAGGTTCGGTGAAATGGATAAAGATTTATAGACATGGAAATAATAAGGCATCAAGATATAGAAAAAGATTTTAAAGCATTAAAGCGTTTTTCAGCTCCAAGGGAATCATTGGAAAGTTGGGAGCGACTTTTTTGTTTAAAGGGAATTCAAGAAACTCCCGGCATTAAGCAATATCCCGGATTCGGCAATGTAAAAATTTATAAGGCGAGAGTTATTCCCTTAAAGGAAAATTGCGGAAAATCAGATGGCTATCGTTTGATCTTTCAAGTTTGCGAAAGCGAAAAATACAAAATTATATTATTTTTAAGGCACGGAATATATCGCAACGAGCAGGAATTGGTCAATATTATCAAAAGCAGGATAATATAAATCTTTTTCTGTATTATAATTATTATGCAAAAAATCACTCGCAAAACTTTATTATACAAAAGCGGCGTGGAATATGCCGATTATGGCTTGAATCATGCAGAAGGGTGCTCTCACGGATGCACATATCCTTGCTATGCGATGATGATGAAAAAGCGCTGCGGGATTATTAAGAGTTATAAAGAATGGTTGGAGCCTAAGATTGTAAGCAATGCTTTGGAGCTATTAGATAAAGAAATCCCCAAATATAAGAAAGACATAAAATATGTTTATTTATGTTTTGCGACAGATCCTTTTATGTATAAGCAAAAAGAAATTTGCGATTTGAGTTTAAAAGTTATTGAAAGATTGAATAAAGATAATATAAAATCGGTCTGTATTAGCAAGGGTGTTTATTCAAAACAATTGGCAAAAAAGGAAATTTATGGAGCGAACAATGAATATGGTTCAACGATAGTCTCATTGTCAGAAGATTTCAAGAAGAAACATGAGCCTTTTGCTGCGCCGATCAAAGACAGGATAAAAGCATTAAAATTTTTGCACGATAACGGTTTAAAAACGTGGGTTAGCATGGAGCCATATCCTACACCGAATTTTATTAAACAAGATATAGATGAAATCTTGAAAGAGATATATTTTGTTGATAAAATAGTTTTTGGCAAATGGAACTATAATGGTCTTGTCGGCTACTTTAGAGATTACAAAGCTTTTTATAATGATTATGCCCTTAAAGTCATAAAATTCTGTGAAAAAAATCATATAGATTGTCATATTAAGTCAGGAACGATAGACAACAACACGGCACTAAAACAGAGATCAGGTGTTAACGAATCTAAGAAGTTATTATTGCAGCATAGTGTGATTTAGATAGCGAGAGAACTGATCAGCAAAATAACCAACGAGATTGTCATACTTCGACGTCGCTCAGTATAAATTTGAATTTGCAGTGACAAAGATGATTCCGCCATTATTTCAACAAGGAATAATTTAAAAAACTGCGATGCGATTGCAGCTTTTTGATTTGACGGATCCGTTATTATCCACTATACTTTTTCGCGGGGAAAGATGATCGAATCAATGAGATCGTTTTGTCCCTTATAGGTAAATGGAGGTGAAAAACAATGGGAAAATATCCAGTGTCTTGTGGGACGAGGATGA
>JBAZWR010000183.1:0-4373 GCA_041660325.1 Thermodesulfovibrionales bacterium
CGGCGAAACCGTACCGATCACAATGGTCGGGAAGTATGTAAGAAGAGACGAAGTCGGGCATTTCAATGAAATAGCCTGTGCCAAAGGATCACTGAGTCTGATGAAGGGAATGGAATTAATGCATATGGTTCTTAATTTCCTCGACAGGGCAAAGATGCAGGGGCTCATGGACACGCCGATCGATCAGCCTTACTACCCCGGGAACTTCAAACCGCTGATCATATGAAAGATCTAAGCAAAAAACTTCTTGCGCTTTTGGCCGAAAAACCTGATCTTATTGCGGAATTCCCTGAATGGATGCTGCCGGAAGAAATGTTGAAACAAATCAGCAAAACTCCCCATGTCGCCATAGCGGAAATAGCCGGAAGGGACAGCATAGCTGCCGTTATTCAGGCATGTGAGACGCGTACAATCCGGGCAGTTGTTCCCACAATAGCATATACCGGTACGGAATACGGTAACTGGAAAACACCCCTGGGAAAAATAAATAAACTAAAAGCTCTTTTAAGGAAAAAAGGGGTCGCAGTATTTAAGCCTGTTTTTTTGGGCTCGCCAAAATTCTGGTGGTCCCTATGCGGAAGATACGCCACACATTTATTTAATAAGTACGGTTTTTTCTCCCATTGTATCGGCTGTCATCTTTATCTGCACGCTATCCGTATACCTTTGGCCGGGAAATTAGGCAGCGGTCTGGTCATAGGGGGAGAAAGGGAATCGCACGACGGAAGAATCAAGGTCAACCAGATAGGTGTTGCTTTAGATGCTTATCAGAAATTTATGAACAGGTTTAACATAGAGCTTTTCCTTCCCCTTCGCCATATAAAATCAGGCGGAGAAATCGAGTCAATAATTGGTTCGGAATGGGATGAAGGCGATCAGCAACTTAAGTGTGTATTGAGCAAGAATTACCGTGAGATGGATGAGAGTGTTTCTTTCGATGAGAATACCATCAAACGATTCCTGGATGAGTTTGCTTTGAAAAAAGCTGAAGAGGTTATCAAAGGCTATCTTGAATAAAAGATTTTCTGTTATTGGCCAAAGTTTCAAGGATTGGGATACCGGGAAATTCCTGTGACAATTAACTTTTAAGAAAAAACTTTAAAAATTAATTTGATTCACCCGATAGCTGTCAAACTATTACCTGAAACATAGCCCGGAAAAGATTTTACGAAGCATTCTATCATCAACCTGTGAAATTAGTCTTTCTTCATATTCATCTGCCGGATCTATTTTTTTTATTTGCGGTTCCGCTTCTAACGATATCTGCTTCGTAAGCAGCGGGTTCTCACCTGCATTATTCAGGTCATATTCGAGTCCTTTATTGCGTTCAAGCCAACGAGTGCACTCATCATGTGTGCCAATGTATAGTAGGATAAGATGATATGCCTTCCTCAGGCAAATAAGACGATAACCGTTACCTATGTCATATTTTTTACACTTCTTGATTCTCAACTCGCCATTTTTAGTCAATTTACCTATTTCGTGGGAACAGTCTCTTCCTCTGAGTAATAACCTCTTGATAAGATCGTCAGCTTTTTTGACGACTATGAATGATATGCCGCCTTGTTTGCGGAGTTCATTAAGAGTCTTTGTAAATTTTGGGTCAATATAAAGCGAAAGAATCATAGTTTTATGAATTTAACAATCATTATTAAAATAATTTTAATAAATTAAAGGCATTGAAGTCTAATAGTTAATATTTATAATATGAATAGTACTTATAGATAATAGCCATTAATAGTATTTGTTGTTATGTGTATAAAAAGAAGAGATTATTGAAATGGAAAAAGCAGTTGGAAGATCTTCATTACGATATTCTTAGCACAAGAGGTGTTACGAAGGAGCAATAGACTGAACTATAGTTTTAAATTAACTAATACCATTGCTTTTAAATAGTAGTACCTTTTCTATATTGACAAGGCCTATGAATTCCATTTAAATTATCAATATATATTGTAATCTATATTATATATTGATAATATCTATATATAATAAATTAATTAAGAATTCTTAAATACATTTTCATTGCAATAGCATTTTTAGTATCGAATTGGGCATGAAGCCCATAAACTCCTAAAGGAAGGAGGGGGGTCGATGAAAGCAGCGCTGAAAATCTTTTTTAAGTCCTCATGCCGTTACCAAATCCGCACAATAGACTTCCCCTCACCTTTAAATTGCTTCATGCAAAGGCATGCGGGACAATGAGCGGTTTTCAGCTATATCAAAGAAAGGAGGTGAAAAGGAGATCAAACAGCAGTATAGCAAATCCCGAAAGGGAGAGAAGATGTTTCAGTACTTTAAATTACAGAATGGAGGTGAAAGAATGAGAAAGACTTTGGTAGTTTTAGTAGCGGCTTTGATGATTTTAGGAGTTGCCACATTGTTGTATGCAAGAGAGAACGGGCAGCCCGGTATTCAGGAAACCCCTCATGATGTTCAGGTTATGACCGGTGAGGCAGGACTTGAGCCGTGCGCGATGTGCCATACCCCTCACTCGGGAACAGGTCAATATCCGTTATGGAACAGAGACCAGGGACCGCAGACCTACACCATGTACAACAGTCCGTCTTTTGACATGAACGATTTCAATACAGGTCCGCAGGACCCTTCCGCAATGTGTCTGGTATGCCATAATGGTGTATTCAGCTCATTAGTAAACTATCCCGGACCGGGTTCCCATGCAAATGAGAACTACGATTATCAGATGAACCCGACTTTCTGGGCCATGCTCGACACCGACCTGAGCAATGAGCATCCGATCAGCTTCACCTATGATCCGTCCAAGGACAACAGTCAGGATAACAACGGTTTCCCGGCAGTGCAGCCATGTCCGACAGCCCTTTGGAGGAACTGGATTCCCGGTTCAAACGGTGCCCATTATCCTCTCTATGGTCCCGGAACAACAGCATCACCGACCACTCAGTTTGAATGTGCGACATGCCATGCAGTCCATGACACGGTTGCATATGCAGGCAAGCAGATGGTAGGCGGCAAATCAGTCGGCACACAGGTATTCTTCCTGAGACGCGACAACGCCGGTTCTGCAATGTGCGCAGACTGTCACGTCAACAGGTTATAAGAGGAGTAATGTGAAGTTATTAACCAGAAGGGAAATGCTTGGCGAGGTAGTATCGAAAGATACCATCAAGAAGGTTGCAAAAGCATGGTATGGATTTAAAGATCCGTTTTCCGAGGCAAGCGGCATACTGAAGAAACCGGAAAGCTTATTAGACAAAGTAAGGAAAGCAGATGCAAAACACACTAAACATATTGGAAAGGAGGGATAGAAAATATGGTTCGAATCACTCGTAGAGACTTTTTGAAGTACTGCTCAGTTGCAGCGGGTGCCCTTGGACTTTCAGCTTCAACTCTGATGAAAGTCGAGAAAGTACTTGCTAATTCTAGTGCTCCTACAGTGGTATGGATCGCGGGTTCGGCATGCACAGGTTGCACGATGTCATTGCTGAATTCCGTTTTCTACACCACAGTAGACGATCTTCTGTTAAACAAGATCAACCTCACATACCTCGATACGGCAATGGCGACTGCCGGAGCTTACATCGATGGAGTTCAGTATCCTGGCGCCAATGCACTGCAGGCCGCACATGATGCCTACAATGCAGGGGGCTATGTCCTCGTCGTTGAAGGCGCAATACCAGTTGGTACACCTACCGGAGGCGCAGCCGGAGATTACTGTCGTATCGGCCAGCTCGTTCCCGGAAGCTCTGTTGATACCATGTTAGAGGTTACCACGGCATTTGCCCAAAAGGCATTGGCCATTCTCGCAGTTGGAACATGCTCATCATTTGGAGGTATCCCCGGAGCCAGAGGAAATGTGCCTAACGCAAAAGGTGTTTGCTTCTCAGGCACCGCACAGGGCGGCGCAATAGAAACGGCTATTAATGTTAAAAACAGGGCCGCCGGAACTATTGCCGCAAAAACCTTTAACATCTCGGGCTGCCCGCCTCATCCGGACTGGATAGTCGGCACCATCGCTCACATCCTGGACACAAATATCACGCTGCCGTCTGTCAATAGAAACTATCAGCCGGTTGATTATGGTTACAAGGAATACCAGTGTAATGCCGGACCGTGCCCGTGGAGATACAACAACACTGCGGTCCGCAACAATAATAACAGCGGCACAGACAACAGCATCTCTGTCAATGAACCCGACTACAACCGCCGTTATCCTGTTGGCGACAGTAAGGCCCTCGGCAGGAACAAATGGACAGGTACCGACCTGGGTTGCCTTGGAATCCTTGGCTGTAAAGGCAGGAAGACAAAGGCAGACTGCTCGCGCAGAAGATGGAACTCGGATGCAGCCGAGAATTATGGAGTTAACTGGTGTGTAGGTAGCAGGGCCGGTTGTC
>JBAZWR010000184.1:0-4334 GCA_041660325.1 Thermodesulfovibrionales bacterium
AAACGTCAGCAGGCGGGTTTATTCATGTTTTATTGTGACTTGGATGGTCTGAAGGGAATTAATGATGCCTTAGGGCATCAAAAAGGTGACCGGGCATTAATCGATACTGCGAACATACTGAAAGAAACATTTCGAGGCTCTGATATTATAGCTCGAATTGGCGGAGATGAGTTTGTGGTTATGCCGATAGAAACCACAGGAGACAATCTTGAGATAGTTATTAATCGTTTGCAAAAAGCGGTAGAAATGGATAATACAAAAAGTAAGCGTGAATATAAGCTGTCAATAAGTATAGGCACAGCGTACTTTGACCCTTTGTCTCCTTGTACTATAGATGAACTCTTGTCTAAGGCTGATAGATTGATGTATGAGCAAAAAAGAACAAAAAAAATGATTAGCTGAGCATCCAGCCATTATGCTACCTTCAATCTATAATCAATAACCTCTCTAATTAACTCAAACGTTTAGTAGTAGGAGGCGGACTGGTTAACTCGACATCGTTATTCGGAAGTAATTCGAAAATATCTTGACATACAATGCAGCAGAATGGTAGTTTAAAAGTGGAATCACGCCACGAAGGCTGAAACAATGACCAGTAGGTCAAAAAGCTTTCGCGGCTTTTTTTTTGCCGCGGGGAAGGTAAAGAAAATGGTGTTAAAGGGTTTTGTTTCAAGGGCTTATAAGCCTATCAGGAATGTTTTTACTTTCTGTTTTCTGCTCTTTACTCTCTGCTTTTTTTCAAATGCCCATGCCATGCATCCGCTTATTTCCGATGATGCAGGAACAACCGGCAAGGGCAAATTCAATCTTGAACTGAATGCCGAATATGCAAATGACAACGGCGATTCGGAGACACAGATTGCCGCAACACTTTCAGCCGGGATAAGGGAGAATATCGATCTCGTTGCCAGTGTGCCCTATGTTTTCACAAGGATAGACGAGGGCGCCAGGACTTTAAAGGAAGACGGACTCTCTGACATTACTCTTGAATTAAAGTGGAGATTCTATGAAAAAGACGGTTTCAGTTTTGCCTTAAAGCCGGGTATCATCCTTCCTACCGGGGATGAAGGTAAAGGACTCGGTGACGGGAAAGCGGCGTATAGTCTGCACTTCCTCACATCAAAAGAACTCGATCCGGTAACCCTTCACCTTGACCTTGGATATATCAAGAACGGAGAAGAGTTAAAGGACATCCGGCATTATTCTCTGGCAGTAGAGTATGCAGTGTCAAAGCCCCTTACTCTTGTAGCCAATATCGGAGGGGAAACAAACCCGGACATGGAATCGGACGTGCATCCGCTTTTCCTGCTCGGAGGCATGCTATATAAAATTAATGAAAATTTCAGCGTTGATCTCGGGTTTAAAACAGGACTGAGCAAAGCGGAAGCGGATTATACGGTCCTTACCGGGATCATCGTTGATTTTTAGGAGGTAATTGTCATGCATATACCTGATGGTTATTTAAGTCCGCAAACATTTGTTCCGCTCTATGGGGCATCTTTTGTTTTCTTGGCAATCGCCCTGAAAAAAATTAAAAAGGAGCTTTCTACCAAGTATATCCCATATCTGGCAATGGCAGCAGCTTTTTCTTTTCTCATCATGATGTTTAATATCCCTATCCCGGGAGGCACTACAGGCCATGCAGTTGGAGGCGCTTTAATTGCGATTCTGTTGGGACCATGGGCAGCGGTTTTAGCAGTATCTGTTGTTTTAATAATACAGGCTATTGTTTTCGGAGACGGCGGCATCACTGCGATCGGGGCCAACTGTTTTAACATGGCAGTGGTAATGCCCTTTGTATCTTATTGGGTCTTCAAGTTAATAAAAGGTGATGCAAATAGTGGTAAAAGATTCTATGTGGCTGCATTTCTTGCCGGTTATGTCGGCCTTTCAGTTGCTGCCACATTGACCGGCTTTGAATTTGGGATTCAACCTATGATAGCTTCTGCCCCTGACGGGAAACCTTTATACGCTCCTTATCCGCTGTCAATCGCTGTTCCTGCTATGGCATTAGAACATCTGCTCGTATTTAGTATAGTAGAAGGAATGGTAACGGCCTTGATACTGAAGTATTTTGTCAAACACGAAAGTGCTTTAGTATACGCAATGAAGGAGGCCTGATATGACAAAATTTCAGAAAAAACTCTGGATCGGTCTTGCTATAATGGCTCTCTTAACTCCTCTTGGCATTTATCTTCCGGAAAAATTCAATGCCGGAGATGCCTGGGGAGAATGGGGACCACGCAAGATACAAGAGCTTCTGGGCTATGTGCCCGCGGGTCTTAATAAACTGGCTGATTTTTGGAAAGCGCCTGTTCCCGATTACAACTTCGGCGGGGAAAACGCAGCTATGAGTACGCAGGTTATTTCATACATTATATCCGGTATAATCGGCATTGCTGCCGGTGTTATTCTGATATATGTGATAACAAAGTTTCTGATTAAGCATGAGAAATAAAATCCCTCCATTTTTACTGACTAACCCCTCCTCGCTCCCTCCTGAAAGAGGAGGGGGGAAGGTCAGCATGTCATATATTGATAAAGGCATCGAAAGTTTTGCCGGTATTCTCAAGGAAGGTTATGCCCAGTGGGAATCGGCATCGGGGAAGGGGTTCTTTTATGAACTCGATACGCGTATTAAAGTGGTTTTCTGGCTATTTTTTATTCTTGTAGTCAGCCTGAAAAAAGAGATACTGCCTGAATTAAGTATTTTTTTTACAGTGTTTGTCATCTTGTTATTGTCACGTGTGAATCTTGTCACTTTTTACAGGAAAGTATTTTTGTTAGGATTCATCTTTGGTTTCCTCATCTCACTGCCCTCTTCTCTGAATGTCATAACACATGGGGAAGTGATTTTCCCGGTTATCACATTACCAAAGGCATATGATTTTTGGCTGTATCACATTCCCGGGGTGATAGGCTTTACCGCGGAAGGCGTTTCAGTAGTTTCAATGCTGACTTTAAGAGTTATCAATTCCCTGTCCCTGTCTTTTCTCATACTGTATACCACGCCTTTCCCTGAAATTATCAAGGCATTAAAGGTCCTTAAGGTCCCGGATGCTTTTCTGATTATCATCTCTTTAACGTATAAGTACATTTTCATTTTTGCCCGTATTGTTGCTGATATGCACCTTGCGAAAAAAAGTCGCCTTGCCGGCGCGCTGAAAAGTGCGGAAGCGAGGGACTGGATTGCGGGCAGGATAGCTTTTATTTTTAAGAAAACTCAGTTAAAATGTGATGATGTGTTTAAAGCGATGGTCGGGAGAGGTTTCTCAGGCGAGATTAAACTTTACCAATATCAGAAGATAACCGGAAGAGATTGGGGCCTCGGCTTTTTTCTCTTAACATTAGGATCACTAATCCTCTGGGTTTAAAGGACATATATGGAGATTATCAGGGCTGAAGGAGTGCATTACAATTATTACAACAGATTCCCCGCTCTCATCGATGTAAGTTTGGGGATAAGCAAAGGTGAGAAGTTCGCCATTATCGGGTCAAACGGCAGCGGAAAATCCACACTTCTTCAGATATTGTCCGGGTTGCTGTTCCCTTCGCAGGGCAGGGTCTTTTTCCACAACAATGAATTGTCTGAAAAATCTCTGAGGGAGAAGGACTTTCTGAGATTTTTTCGGGAGAAGGTAGGATTCGTTTTTCAGGACTCTGATATCCAGTTATTCTGTCCGACTGTCCTGGACGAGTTACTGTTTGGCCCTTTACAGTTGGGTTTGGAAAAAGAGGCTGCACTGGAACGGGTGAATGAGATTATGCAGATGCTCAAGATTGAAACCCTGAAAGACCGACCTTCCTACATGTTATCCGGTGGAGAAAAAAAGAGGGTGGCAATCGGCTCTGTCTTGACTATGAACCCGGAGGTGCTTTTGCTCGATGAGCCTACGAGCGGGCTTGATCCCAAGACTCAGGTTTTTCTCCTGGAATTAATATTGGCGTTGAATGAAGCAGGAAAGATTATTGTTATAGCTACCCATGACCTCTCCCTGGTTGACGAGCTTCAAGCCAGGGTAGCAGTACTCTCGGAAGAACACCGCATTGAAAAGATAGGGACTGCGGAAGAAATTCTCAGAGATGAAGCCTTACTACTGAAAGTAAATCTTATCCATGAGCATGTCCATTACCACGGGCAGACCACCCATACCCATATACATTCCCATTATCTTTTCCACCGGCATTAATATAGCAAACTGATTGATAATCGGATTTATGAACAAAATGAGCTAAAGGGCCTTTTTAACGTAGATCTCTTTTGCGATATCAGGGTCGATGGCAACGGTTGTTTCATCTATCTGAATGACAAAGGAAGGTTTTTTTTGCAAGAG
>JBAZWR010000185.1:0-3819 GCA_041660325.1 Thermodesulfovibrionales bacterium
ATCGAGTTAAATAAATTTATGAACAATGTCTGCATCTTTCCGGTTTATATAAAAATAGTCACGCCTCATTTCAGGAATATTTTTACATCAGCAGGCATTCCGGGCTTGAGCTCATCATTAAGGTTCTTCATACTAACCTTGACGCCAAAGACAAGCTTCACCCGTTCTTCCTGTGTCTGAACATTCTTTGGAGTGAATTCAGCCTCTGAAGCTATATAGGTGACTATGCCTTCGTATTTCCTTCCGGGATATGAGTCAGTGGTCACCTCCGCCTTCTGCCCAAGCTTCACGAGTCCGAGTTTGTCCTCTTTTACATAAATTTTTATCCACGGACTGCCGAGGTCGCCAATCGTAAAGACCGGCGTTCCCGCCTGAACGACCTCCCCTGCCTCAATATTCTTTCTGAGGACCACCCCTGTCAAAGGGGCATATATAACAGTGTCCTTCATTTTTTCTTCCGCTATCCCGAGCGCTGACTCCGCCTGTCTGACACGGCTTTCGGCCGCCTTTATCTCTTCCTTTCTCGGACCTTCCCGCACAAGGCTCAACGCCTCAAGCGCCTTGCGGTGCTGGGAAACCGAGACATCAAGGGCCTTCTTTGCAGCTTCAACCTGCTGGGCAGATATCACCTCCTTGCCGTAAAGTTTCCCTGCCCGTTCATAATCTTTTCTCGCCTTTTCCAGTTCCGCCTCTGTGGAACTTAGTTGCGCCTTTGCCTGTTCAATCTCCTGTGACCGGGCCCCTGTCTTTAATTCAGCAAATCGCGTCTGTGCCTCATTAAGAAACGCCCTGTTCTGAAGGACCTGCTGAGCGACCTCAGCGCTGTCGAGGACCGCCATCATATCCCCCTTCAGTACCCGTTTCCCCTCGTCCGACAGGAGTCTTGCAACTCTTCCTGGCAGCTTGAACCCTGCATTGACCTCGGTGACTTCCACATTCCCTGACGCCTTGATAACGCCTTCCTCAGGCCTGTTCGATGATCGCTTCACCCCGACGGCGATAAGCCCCGCCACAAGGACAACCATCACTATTAATAGTCTTTTTTTCATAATCTATTTGATACCATACGGATGAACATGCCATTTCCAATGCAAATTAAATTCCGGTCAGTTCTTTGCCGAGCTTCCATTTTACCTCATTTTATCAATTTGTCTTGCTTGATGCATCACAGTCAATATTATATTACATTTATGGTTCGTTCTCAGAAAAGCTCGGGGAAAGGAGTAACCTGATACTGGTTTTGTTTATATTCGGGAATCAGGGAAGGCAGAAGTATTTGTGTCTTTCTTTACTCTCGTTCTTCAGAACTAACTATTCTTTTCCTGTTATGAAGAGTCTTAATTCTTTTGCGCCCTGTCTCTTTAAGTCTACAAATCTTACTCCGTAGAAGTAAGTATTCTCATGATCGATTTTTTTTGTTCTGATAATCTCGGAGCTGAATAAAAGCCTCTTTCTTAAGGCAGGGTCTATAAAACTCAGGGTAATCTTCTTACCCACCGGTAACTCGGAAGAACACTTGAACGCCATGCCGGTCTCACTGAAGTCGACTGACAGACCGGAATATTTAATATTGCTTTCTTCCGGCTGAATTGTAATTAATATCTCAAAGATACGCCTCTGGGGTATCTTCAGAAATTCGGCAACGGTTGACAAAAAAGGCAGTTTATCAACCGGCATCATAAACGATGACTGCAAACCAACCAGGCTCGGAATCCGGAAATTTTCAGGCATCTTATAAGGCAAAAGAACTATTCTCGAAATTGCTGAAAAAGCATTGTTATTCTTTAGAGTATCGATATCCCGCACAAAGGATTCGAAATTCTTATCAGCCAGGAGGATAAAGAGCTCCGGGACTTCGCCGGATTGAACCGAATCACTTAAAGTACAAAATTGCGTATAATTTCCGTTCATCTCGGAAAGATAGGATTTTATCTTCTTCAGGCCGTCCGGGACGGTTTCAATTAAATGAATTTTTTTTGAAGAACTTTTCTGCATATATGAATCCTGGTTAATATATCCCCCCTGAAAAATAACAGGCACAATTTCCCTGCTAATAAGATACATGAAGCATCATTAAAACAAAAGCATTATCATAAAAAATTCTCTGCGCTTTCTCAGCGGACACCGGTATTTAGTCTCAGGACACAAAATGCCCATCTTTTGTCGATATTACTCCATGATTTTCAAATCCCTTTTCAGAGTCGACTTTGACGTCAGCAATAAAAGGCTCAGATCCCTGTAAGAAAGCTTTGCACCCTGGTCCCTTGCCTCAACCAAAAGCCTCCGGATCCGACGCCTGCGGAGTTCGGCCAGGCCAAGCCTGCAAAGCACATCAAAGTCTCTTTCGCAGCAAACTGTGAGCTTAAGACTTTTAAGTCTGTCCTTGCCCTCCCTTACCCAATATTGCATAGCCATGTAATATGCACCACAATATTTAACTATCAGGCAACTTCCTTTGTTTGGGGACAGTTAGCCATATGACTATTGTTTTCATATAGAAATTTTGTAAGGGTAGGACACAGTCTATAGGTCTTCTTAAAGCAGTATGTTTCCATCCTTTCAATTCTTGGAACATATCTTGATTCCGATGCACTACAGGTGCCGATGTAACCTTCTTCAAAATAGGGGCAGCTCATGTAAACCTCCCTTAAAACTGAATGAAATATATTTTATGGAGAGAGGATAACACTCCACTATGAATAAAAGTTGAAGTTATGGATGGGCAATAAAAAAAATTCACTACCCCGGATTCTGGGTATGTCCATAAAAAACTCCTAATCTCAATCAGCCGGTGAAGATTGCGCTAATAATGCGCGCACTTGCTATTATCTCTCAGTAGCAATATAATGTAATTGAAATTAAACTTCAATAACATCGGAGAGCATATGGATTTACAGAGCTTTAACCCCTGGTGGAAGACGGGAAAGATAGCCCCGGAGTTTACCGGAAGAAAAAGAAAGATATTCAAAGAGATTGTCCAGTATATAGACAAGCGCCAGATCGTGCTGTTCACGGGGCTAAGAAGGGTCGGAAAGACAACCCTCATGTACCAGATCATGGATGAACTCATCGGCAAGAATACGAACCCTTACCATATTCTCTATTTTTCGTTCGACGAGATGAGGTATGACCTGGAAGAGATCATCAAACAGTATGAGACAGAGGTACTCCAGGAGGATATCTCAAAAAAGAAAGTCTATATATTCCTCGATGAGATACAAAAGCTTGAGGGCTGGCCTTCAAAAGTGAAACTCCTCTATGATGCAAACCCCAAATTAAAAATATTTCTGACCGGCTCGGCACAGATAACCATGTGGCAGGGTACAAGGGAGAGCCTTGCGGGAAGGTTCTTTGATTTTATGATCAAAACTCTGGACTTTGAGGAGTACCTTGATTTCAAAGAGGCGGGGATAGACAAACACAGGGAGAAGATCTTCGAGAAGGACCTGAAGAGGCATATGTCAGTATTCCTGAAGACCGGAGGGTTTATCGAGGCCCTTGATATGGAGGAGCCTGTGCTCAGGAAGTACCTCAAAGAGAGCCTTCTTGAGAGGGTCATCTTTGTGGATATCCCGCAGACCTTTAAGCTCGACCTGCCCTATCTGCTCATGAAACTGCTGACTATCACTGCTTCACGGCCGGGGTTTTATGTTGACTATAAGAACCTGAGCAATGATCTTAATGTTGACCAGCGGACAATTGCGAATTATATCTCATACCTTGAATACGCACTGTTCCTGCAGAAGCTCTACAACTATTCGAAAAACCTCCTTACCAGCGAGAAGAAGGTAAAAAGGCTCTATCCCTGCAACACAGCTT
>JBAZWR010000185.1:3878-4305 GCA_041660325.1 Thermodesulfovibrionales bacterium
CCTCAGGCCGAGTTGCCGGCTGTCCTGGAGCAATTTTTTGTTAACAGCCTCGATGCCAAGTTCTTTCTGAAAACGCCGCAGAAAGAGGAGATCGATATTATCCATGCCCATGACAAGGTTGTACTGCCGGTGGAGATCAAGATCAAGGAAAAGATAAACAGGGATGACGTTAAAACGCTCTTCAAATTCCTTGAGAGGAACAAGCTTACCAAGGCTCTACTTGTCACTCTTGATACTGAGACGAAATTCGAAAGGGAGGGCCTTTTGATCGAGGCGATCCCTTATTGGAAATACTGGAGCATTAAAAAACGGACAGACTAAATATCACGTTTTTATCACGTTCGGAGGGGGAGGCACATGCAGAAACCGTATAACCCCTTGATTTAATTGGCGGTCCCAACGGGAATCGAACCCGTGTTTTAGCCTT
>JBAZWR010000186.1:0-4228 GCA_041660325.1 Thermodesulfovibrionales bacterium
CACACCCCTGGAAATTCAGCTTGCCGAGCTTGTCCTGAAGGCATTTCCATCCATGGAAAAAGTAAGGATGGTGAATTCCGGCACAGAGGCGACTATGAGCGCTATAAGGGTAGCTCGCGGATTCACTAAGAGGGACAAGATAATTAAATTTGAAGGATGCTATCATGGCCATGCCGACGGACTGCTTGTAAAGGCCGGATCGGGAGCAACGACCTTCGGCGTCCCGGACAGCCCCGGGGTACCGAAATCCTATGCAAAGAATACAATCACCATTCCGTTCAATGACTCAAAAGCGGTCAAAAAGGTAATCGAAGAGGAATGGAAAAATATCGCTTGTATTATACTCGAACCCGTGGTCGGAAACATCGGATGCGTCCTGCCGAAACCGGGATTTCTCGAATCTTTACGGAAAATAACAAAGAGCCACGGCATTGTCCTCATCTTTGACGAGGTCATGACCGGCTTCAGAGTCGCCTATGGAGGCGCGCAGGAAAAGTTCGGGATTGACCCTGACATGACCTGTCTCGGAAAGGTCATCGGCGGAGGTCTTCCTGTAGGCGCATATGGAGGTAAAAAAGAAATCATGTCCATGGTATCTCCTGAAGGCCCTGTCTATCAGGCAGGCACTTTGTCGGGAAATCCTCTGGCAATGACAGCCGGCATAGAAACACTGAAAATACTTTCCAAAACAGGCATATATGATAAGCTCGAAAAAACCGCATTGATGCTGGAAGACGGGCTTGCGGATGCCGCAAAATCGGCGGGAGTATCTACAAAATTTTACAGAGCCGGGACCATGTTCTGCACATATTTCACTGATACCGACGTCATTGACTATACGACTGCAAAAAGATCTGACACCGCAAAATTCTCCCGTTTTTTCACCGCCATGCTCGGTAAAGGCATATATATAGCTCCCTCACAGTTTGAGGCGGGTTTTATTTCCCTCGCGCATTCCGAAAAGGACATCGAAAAAACCGTACAGGCAGCATACGAATCATTCCTCGAATCAAAATAACCAAACACCGATGCTTCTTTTCATTCCCGTCTATGTTACAATTTAACCGAGGTTGATTAATGACGGAAAAATCCTTGTTCAAACAACTCCTTGAGGCCAGCACTATAGGGATGAACCTTGTTCTCTCGACGTTCATCGGACTTGCAATGGGTTATGGGATTGATTATCTTATGGGACGATGGCTCGACTGGCATACGACGCCATGGTTTACGGTGATATTTTTGTTTGTCGGTATTATCGCAGGGTTTAAAGACCTCTATATGATGGCAAAGAAAACGGATGATCAATCTAATAAAAAGAATCCATAGACAGGCGCTTATATTTCTGATAATCATTGCAGTCGTCGCAACAATAATTACCGCCCTTACAGGAGCAGCCGACTGGAGGAAGATGCCTCACAGCGTTCTTATCGGCGGTCTGCTCGGATTAGCTAACTTCAAGGGTCTCGCATGGGGGCTGAAAGATTTTGCCGTATTGCAGCGGCCAAGCGGAAAGCTGATCATCTGGAGCATGGTCAGATTTTTTATACTCTCCGCAATCCTGATCGTACTGGCGCTGCTCAAGTTGATAAATTTCGTCGGCATACTCATAGGGTTGACCGTTGTTTTTGCCCTTATATTAAAAGAGGGCCTGCGTGAGGTTAAACAGGCGGCGGCAGAGGGAGACAAAGATGTTAGGGCTTGATTATTCCGGCATGATGAAAGAAGTAACCGGCGGGAATGGTCTTTCTGAAGATGATATAAAACGGCTATCATCCAAAATCGATGAAGCGCACAGGCAGATCAATAACAAAAAACAGCCCCGGCTTGCGTTTATGGACCTCCTCTCCCAGGACACTTCCGAAATTAAAAAAGTCGCAAAATCCATAAGAAAATCATCGGAGAATTTACTTCTGCTCGGTATCGGCGGGTCGGCGCTTGGTCCAAGGGCGATAATGGAAGCCCTGAGCCCTCTGCATAATCTTAAGAAAAAGCCGCGTGTATTCATCTACGATAATGTTGATCCGGGGACGCTGAAACATATCCTGTCTGTTATTGATTTAAAAAAGACCTCTGTAAATGTCATATCGAAATCCGGCAGCACCGCTGAAACCGCAGCGTCATTCATGATACTGTGGGACAGGATGAAAAAGGTTTTAGGGAGAGAAGCCTTTAAGCGTTTTATCATTACAACCGATCCCGAAAAAGGAAACCTCAGAAAAATTGTGAATGAAGAAGGGTTGATGTCTCTCCCGATCCCTTCCGGCGTAGGCGGGAGATATTCGGTGCTGAGTTCCGTCGGGCTGTTGCTTGCCGAAGTCATAGGCGTCCAATCCGATGAGCTGCTCAAAGGCGCAAAAGACATTCATAACAAGTGCATTAAATCGGATATCCGGAAGAACCCCGCTTATCTGTTCGGGACGCTGCTCTATCTGATGGATAAAGAAAAGCAGAGGACTATTGATGTGATGGTCCCATATGCAGACAGCCTGAAACCTCTCTCCGAATGGTTTTGCCAGCTTTGGGCGGAGAGCCTTGGAAAAGCCGGCAAAGGTCTTACCCCGTATCCCTCTATCGGCACGCCGGACCAGCATTCTCAACTGCAGTTATGGATTGACGGGCCGAAAGACAAGGTGATTACCTTCATCAGGGTGGATGATTACGGCGTCGATATGAAAATGCCGCCCGTCTTCAGGCATATAGAAGGACTTAACTATCTGTCGGGCCATACGCTTTCCGAATTGATAAAGGCGGAACAAGAGGCTACCGGGATTGCTTTAACCAAGTCCGGCAGACCGAACATGACACTATGCATCCCTAAGATAGACGCATATCATCTTGGTCAGCTTTTTTATTTCTTTGAGCTCGCGACAGCCTTTACCGGGGCCCTTTATGAAATCAATCCTTTTGACCAGCCGGGAGTTGAAGCAGGCAAGAATCTTACTTACGGCATTATGGGCAAGAAAGGTTTTGAGGACAAGAAAAAAGAGGTTGAAGAGTACAGAAAAAAGAAAGGCCGCTGGAAGATATAAAGGAAAAATTTAACATTTCCAATTCTCTTACTCATTGAAACAGGGAGGGCTCCATGGATACCAAAGAACTTTTAAAAGAAGCTCAATTGCTTTTAGTGGACGGTAAGGATAAAGAGAGTATCGAGGCTTTCACAAAGGCCATAGAGGCAGGCGCTGACCCGTATATTTGTCATCTCAGCCGAGGCGTTGTTTATGTAAAGCTGAAAGAAAGCGATAAGGCGCTGGATGATCTCAACAAAGCTATAAAGGCAAACAGCCTCAGCGCAAGGGCTTATTTTTTCAGGGGCATGACGCATATGATGAAAGACGATTTTAACCATGCCGTAGCCGATTTCACCGGCGCCTTAAACCTGAAAATCAATTATGGTATGGCAAAATTCGCGAGAGCGGTCTCTTATGCGCGCCTCGGCAATTTTGATGAAGCCTCAAAAGACATGGCCGAAGTAGCGCCCCAAATGGAAGAAAATCTCCAGGGCTTTGCCGATTCCTATGGAATTGTAAGGACGGAGATGTCGAAAGTCATGGCACAGCTTTTAGGAGAAAGCAATTTGCCGAACCTCGAACTCAACGACAAGAATATGGAGATCCTCAAAAAATGGCTCGATGACTAATAACCCGTTAAGTGAGAAGTGACTCGTCAGTCGCATAAACTCACCGGTTGCCTAACTTGAAAGGCAGGCATGATAAAAAAACTTTTAAATGCGACAAAAATTGAACTATATTCACCTGAAGGCACTTTTAACCTAAAGTGCATTTTAGATGAACGCGTGCTGCCATGTGTAAATAGTACATTATGGAGTCGTCCGCACTCAGGCGGATTCGCCGAGGAGAACCAAAAACTTTTTCATCATGTCTGCCTTTCAAGTTTAGAATGTCTTTTTCAACGTTTAGGTAAAATAAAAGGTAACGAATGTTTTCAGGAATAAAAAAACTTTTAAATGCCCCAAAGGCCGACATCCTGAAAAAGAGCATTATGATTTCAGGTGCGGTTGTGCGCTCCCTGATCGGCATAGGGGCAACGGCATTGGCCTTTCTTGCACTCAAAAAGAAAAAACCGAAAAATAAATAACGATCTTCATTCTGCGGCAAATCCGCTTTTGACAGAAATTATGGGGATGTAGATAATATCTCTTGATGAAACTATCCTGGAATAATTTCGTATTAGACTTTTCTCAAAAAACCTGCATTATGGGTATTCT
>JBAZWR010000187.1:0-4156 GCA_041660325.1 Thermodesulfovibrionales bacterium
CGGACAGTTGCAGCTGTATTCCGTTGGACTGTCTTTAAACGGCGGCGGATTCAAACACACCTGCAACTGTCCGGCGTGGTCTACCTATTCAAACTGCAAGCATGTCATCTGCAGCCTTGTAACAATAAAGAACCTGCTCCAGCCCGAAATTTTCAGGGGCTGCAACCGGGACGAAGAGCATAGAAATTATCTCCTGAAATGCCTGAACAACGGACCCGTTCCATTGCCTGAAAAAGAGAAAACCACGGGGTATTCCATTTTAATAGAAAAGAGGAACGGCATCCCGTATATTTCCCTTCAGCTGGACGGCAAGACCTTATCGGAATTTTCGCCTCATATCCCCTACGAACTCAGACGCCTGATCGGAAGGGATTATTCTACGGCGTATGGAAAACTGATGGATCTTTCACAATACCTCCGCAAATACGGCAATAAGCATCCGGTTATTTTCAGAACAAATGAAGGGGAATCGTCATATGCCTTTGATACGAAAAGCGTCTATTCCTGCAAGACTGAACTTGACGCATCAGGCAATTCCGTAAAAGTCGGCAAGTTCTGTTTCCGTAACGACGAATTGATACGGAATCCGATAATTGCGGATGATTTCGCATTTGACGCCGATGCGAAACGCTTCGGTATCATCAGGAGCAAAATCGGGTGGATGTTCTGGAATGATTTCTTTGATCTTAATTATAAGGACCCCCTTAATGATGAACAGGACAATGGACCGCCTGATCTTAACTGTTCGTCTTTTTATATGACTCTGAAAACCTTTCGGAAAAAGGTTATCTCATATCCCTCTTCAGAAGGAGATAAACCGGAACATCTGATGCTCAAGATAGAAGGTAAGGAAGCAACGCCTTACAGACCGGGCATAAGTTATCGTTTGATCATTATACCTTCAGGTGACGAGCAATTTATCTTAAAGGCGGAATGCCTGTACGATATCGGGGCTTTAAATTCATCCGCCGCCTATCTCTTCAGGTTTTTCCCCATAACCAATCAGGGGTTAAAGCCCTCTCTGAGGGCAACTAAAAGAAAGGCATTATTATACAAAGCTTTCTTTGATATGCTTTCGGCGGAAAACAAAGCACAGGCAGAGGATGTCATAAAACGGACCCTTGCCTGTGGTGATTTTCAGACATATAAATTTAAACACGACGCCCGTACCGTCCTGAAAAACCGGCTTTCCGTTTTTTTGAGAGACGAAAATGATCTGCTGCTGCATGATGGAAAATGGATTTCAGTGAACGTTGACAAAAAGAAACAACTATTGCTCTATAAAATCCCCTGTGAGCTTTTCGGCTGGACGATATTTCAGGATACACCGGGATACAAGCAGATGGTTGTTCGGTCTAAAGACCTCTACGAGAAACTGCCGCTTCTTTATGAACGATTAAAGGAAAAAAATATTGAGCTGCTTTTCGATAACATCCCGGTCAAAACATCTCAATGGGAATTTTCCTTTGATGCGAGCAGGCAGGCAGGAATCGACTGGTTTGAGATAAGACCTGAAATACGGTGTAACGGAGAACTTATCGACGATGCGGCATTTCTTGAGATGCTTTACCGGAAAGGCGCGGTAGAAAAAGACGGCTGCATCAGAATGATGGATTCAAATTCACGGAAAATAATGGATATCATTTCAACGATATACAAAACAGGCGGCATGTCCCGGGACCGAAATAAAGAGATCGCCAATGTGCCGAGGCTTCAGATACTCGACTGGGTAACTCTCCGCAACAGCGGAGTAAGGGTGAAACTTCCGCAGGAAGATGAAAAGATTATTGAAGGACTGACTTCATTTGAGAGAATAGAGCTTAGGCCTTTACCGTCAAACCTGAAGGCTAAGCTGCGGCAATACCAGAAAGACGGTTATTACTGGCTTGCGTTCCTTTATGAAAGCAGGTTCGGAGCATGTCTTGCAGACGATATGGGGCTCGGGAAGACCGTTCAGGCGATAAGCCTCCTCGGAGGGATTAAGGAAGGCAAGGTCGCATATCCGGTAAAACAGAGCGGTTTGCCTCACCTGATAGTAATGCCGCCAAGCCTTTTATTCAACTGGGAGAACGAGATAAAAAGGTTTTACCCCGAGCTTAAGATCGCCTTTTACACAGGCAGGGAACGCTCCGCCTCATTCGACGGTTTTGACGCCATTCTGACAACATATGGTCTTGTGAGAAGAGATGCGGACAAACTCAGTGAGATACGCTTTGATGTGATTATCTTTGACGAGGCCCAGGCAATAAAAAATATCTATGCGGATACAACCGGGGCTGTAAGACGGCTTAAGGCAAACTTCAAGCTTGCCATGACCGGCACTCCCCTTGAAAACCATATCGGCGAATATTATTCAATTATCGACCTCTCCCTTCCCGGACTTCTCGGCGACTATAAGCATTTTAAACCTCTGATGAAGCAGGACGCCTCACCGTCTCTCGACATGATTATAAGGCGGACAAAGCCCTTTGTGCTGAGGAGGACAAAGGACAAGATATTAAAGGAACTCCCTCCCAAGGTCGAGACCGATATCTATCTTGACCTTACGGACAGACAGAAAGCTCTTTATAAAAAGACCGTCGAACAGATTAGGACCGCCATAGACAACGCCTACCTCACAAAAACACAGGCCCAGGCACAGATCATAGCGCTTACCGCTATCCTGAAGCTAAGGCAGCTCTGCGTCTCGCCCCGGTTGATAGCGCCTGAAACAAAAGATCCTTCGCCAAAGATAGATTTTCTGATAGGAAACCTCCAGGAGCTTTTGAAAGAGAACCACAGCGCTCTGGTGTTTTCACAATTCACCTCTTTTCTCGATATACTTCAGGAAGATATGGAAAAACATGAAATCGCTTTTCTGAGATTAGACGGTTCAACACAGGTAAAAAAGAGAAAACATCTTATAGAGAAATTCCAGAACGGTCAGGGACCATCCATCTTCCTCTTAAGCCTTAAGGCGGGCGGGCAGGGACTTAACCTGACAAAGGCGTCGTATGTATTTCACCTCGACCCCTGGTGGAATCCGGCGGTAGAAAACCAGGCCTCGGACAGGGCGCACAGGATCGGCCAGAAAAACAAGGTGACGATCACAAGGATACTAATGCGGCATACTATAGAAGAAAAAATGATGGTGCTGAAGAAAAAGAAACTGGAACTGTACAAGGCGGTAATGGAGGATATATCGGGCAGCAGAAAGGGCCTGTCAATAACCAAATCCGACTTCAATTTCCTGCTGGGTTAACCCGACGGCTTGATGTTGTATTCCTTGTCCAGGCTGTAGGCCATGATGACCGCCTTATCTATGTCTTCATAGGGGAAGTCCGGGACGTCCAGGACAAGGTGGGGGGCTTTGTCGTCGAACTTCAAACCGAACTCGCTGCTCTTTTCATAAAGGACCGTACCGGGGAGGACGTGGAGGATGCTGAAGACAACGTTTGTCGGTTTCATGTCCATGATAGTTTTTGCCGATTTTACAAATTTAAAGAAGTTGTCGCCGGGCAGGCCTATGATCAGATCGCTCGTTACTTCAATGCCGTTGTCTTCAAGCAGTCTTACTCCATGTTTAAATTTATCCGCCTTATAAAAACGGTTTACCTTTTGCAGCGTATCTTCGTTGACCGTCTGCGGCCCCGTTTCCACACTTATTACATGCGCTTTTTTGAACAAAGCAACCGTTTCCTCGTCAACAAATTCCGCAATGATTTCTACCGTGCGTAATTCCGCGCCATATCTGTTAGCCGCGGATATCATTGAAGCTATCCTTTCGAGACGGTCCTTTTTAAAATTAAAAACCGTGTCTACAAAATGGAAACTCTTTATTTCAGGCCGGCTCAGCACCAGTTCTATTTCTTTTTTAACCCGGTCCTCGGGGAAAAACCGTAATTTAGGAGTGTTCTTCCCCTCAAAGCAGTAATGGCACTTGAACATGCAGCCTCGATATGTCTCTATATATGTCACCCTGTCTCTCGGCGTCAGGATGCCTTCAAGATAGGGCGAGGGGATTTCGCTCAGGTCTTCAATCGGCGGCCTGTCAGGGTTCTCAATAATCCGGTCGTCGGTCCTGTAACTGACACCGGTTATTTCTTCTAACCGCCCTTCTCCCAGATAGACCTTTAGCAATTCTGCAAAGGTTATCTCGCCTTCTCCTTTGATAACC
>JBAZWR010000188.1:0-4129 GCA_041660325.1 Thermodesulfovibrionales bacterium
CGACATTTAAAATTTATTTGCCGATAATAGAGGCAAAGGTAGATGAGATAAAACCCGAATTCATAAAACCTATTGAAAGAGGCACGGAAACAATACTGTTGGCGGAGGATGAAGCTGCTGTGATGGAATTCACCAGAAAATTGCTTGAAGAATATGGATACAAAGTAATAGATGCGGTAGATGGAGAGGATGCGATAAGTAAGTTCAAGTTGCATAAAGATAAAATTCACCTGGTAGTGCTTGACGTCATCATGCCGAACAGAAACGGCAGAGAGGTATATGAGGCAATTAAGAAACTAACGCCTGGCATCAAGGTACTCTTCACGAGCGGATATCCGGCAGAGCATATCAATGCTCTGATAGCAAAAGGGTCCGAGTTTATCTTGAAACCTGTTTCACCGACAAGACTTTTGAAAAAAATCAGGGAAGTGCTGGATGCCTGAGTCCT
Organism: Thermodesulfovibrionales bacterium; assembly: GCA_041660325.1. Classification (GTDB taxonomy): domain Bacteria; phylum Nitrospirota; class Thermodesulfovibrionia; order Thermodesulfovibrionales; family SM23-35; genus DYFC01. The sequence goes on from JBAZWR010000188.1 coordinate 449, forward strand.
GCAGATAAAGTCCTTCCTTCAGTTCTTTGCCTGTGAGAGTGAGAAACGAATGCCCCTTTGCCAAAATTTACCGGTCGGGACTTGTTCAATGCAAATTGGTCCGGGAGAGCTTGGAAGACCGGGGTGGCATTCGCTTCAGTCTAATCGCGTTCAATTCTGTAGGACAAAGTATTACTTAATTAATGGTGGATATCCTACAGAGATTCCTTGTTTGATTCTCTACAATATATATATGAACATGTATCCGGAGAGGAAAGCGAAAATCAGAATTCTCATCGTTGATGATCATTCATTAATGCGCGAGGGGCTGAAGCTGCTGCTTTCCGAGACGGAGGATATGCAGGTTGCGGAAGAGGCCTCGAACGGCGAGGAAGCTCTGGACAGGCTGAAGAATAATAAGTTTGATGTTATGTTGCTGGATATTAATATGCCAAAGAAATCAGGGTTTGAGGTACTGACAGAATTAAGAGCAATGGGAAATCAAATGCCTGTTGTGATATTAAGCACATTTTCTACAAAAGATTACAGAGATCTTGCAATAAAGGCCGGCGCAAGCCATTACCTCACAAAAGAACAGGCCCCGGAACAACTCATTGACGCCATAAGGAAGGTGCTGAAATAGTTACCGGGTTTCTGCTTTATGCTTTAAAAGTCCTCTGCGCTCCCGTACTCATAATTTTAAGCAATTGATGTTTTATCCCGCGCCGACACCTCTTTTCTTTATCCCGCACAATCTTGTAGAATCAATTGCATTATTCCTTGTGAAGACATCTTTTCAAAAGGGCGGCACGAATGATACTTCCTCTGACATTTTGTGAGGATGGTAAGGCGAAATTGAAAAAGGCTAAGATAGTCCTGTCACAACGATATTGTTCGTATTGATGAGGATAGGATTGCTGTGTCTATAAGATTAAGACTTACTTTTATTTTTATCGCGATTGCATTTATCCCCGTACTCTTCGTCAGCGCATTGACCTTCACCAATTATAAGAATTCCCTGGAGGCTGCCCGCATTGAGAATTTGCAGGGGATTGCTGCTTATAAGGCGGATAAAATAGAGACTTACTTCGCCGGGCTAAAAGCTGACATCGAATTAGCCCAGGGCTATTACAATATTAAGAAGAACCTTCCTGTACTCTACAGACTTGAAAACGACCCTAAAAATCTACAGTTCCTTGCCGCGAAGAAAATTCTCGACGATCAATTACAGAGGATGCAATCAGTTCTAGGACTGTCTGCCATCATGCTGGTTGATCCCAAAGGCAGGATTGTCTATTCAAGTAACTCTGAACGTAATACCAGAGATTTTCTGAATCCACTTCCCGACCCTCAACAAAAGGCTTTTGAAAAAGGAAGAAAAGGAGTCTATTTTTCCGACGTCTTTTCAAGCAAAGCAGACGGCAACAGATTCAGAATGCTTGTTACTGCTCCTGCCTTTGATTTTAACAACTTTTTTACGGGCGTCATCGCTTTTGAAGTGGAGATGTCGCCGATTTATAAACTTATTCAGGAGACCGAGGGCTTGGGCAAGACGGGGGAGACCCTTATCGGAAAGAAAACGGGCAATGAGATCCTGTTCCTGAATCCATTGAGGCACGACCCGAATGCAGCTCTTGCGAGAAGAATACCCTTGGGATCAGAATTGGCTGGGCCTGTTCAAAAGGCTGTCGAAGGCAGAAACGGCGCAGGCAGGTTGGTTGACTATCGGGGCAAGCCTGTAATTGCGGCCTGGCATTACGTCCCATCGTTAGATTGGGGAATTGTGGCAAAAATTGATGTCGAGGAAGCATTCTCCGATGTGACAAATCTGAGGAATCTGGTAATGATAATTCTGACGATTGTCTTTGCTCTGTGCGGCATAATAGCATTTTCGACTGCCCGGTCTATTTCAGCGCCTATTGAGGTTCTCTCTAAAGGAGCTGAGATAGTAGGAAGCGGGAATTTGGACCATAAAATTGGAAGCAATCGGAAGGATGAAATCGGGCAGCTTTCAAGGACATTTGACAAGATGACCCGGGATTTGATGCTTATCACTGCTTCGCGTAATGAATTAAATAGTGAGATAAGCGAACGCAAGCGTGCGGAAGGTGTTTTGCAGGCACAACTGCGAATATTGGCCGCAGCCAACGCGAGCGCACTGTCCGCTGACGAAGTGCTTCAGTTGGCGCTGGATGAAATCGAAGCTCAGACAAAGAGCACGATAGGCTTTTATCATTTTATGGAGGCCGACAACGAAACGCTCACCTTACAGAACTGGTCGACTAATACTGTCAAAAACATGTGCACAGCGGAAGGCAAAGGAAGACATTATCCGGTTGCTCAAGCCGGTGTGTGGACGGATTGCGTGCATGAACGCCGTCCGATCATCCATAACGACTATGCTTCTCTGCCTCATCGCAAGGGGATGCCTCAAGGGCACGCGCCTGTCATCCGCGAAATGGTTGTCCCAATTCTGAGAGACGGCCGGATAGTGGCTATCATCGGTGTGGGAAATAAGCCGGGTGATTATGATGAGACCGACATTGCAAATGCTTCGCTGCTGGGTGACATATCATGGGAAATAGTCGAGCGTAAGCGGGTGGAAGAGGAAATAAAGAGATCAGCCGGAGAACTGAAGCGTTCCAATGCAGATTTAAGGCAGTTCGCCTATTCAGTATCTCATGACTTGCAGGAACCTCTGAGTGGCATGGCAATGTTTCTGAAGCTGTTCGAGAAGCGTTACAGAGGTAAGTTTGACAATAAGGCAGATGAACTTATCGATTTCATGGTAGATGGAATGGGGAGAATGAAGCTGCTTATCAGGGACCTGCTGGCATATTCACAGGTAGATACAAAAGGCAGAACGTTTGAACTTGCAAACTTCTCAGTAGCCCTGGAGGAAGCAGTATTTAATCTTAGAGCAGCGCTTGAAGAGAGCGGCACAGAACTGACGTATGATCTGTTGCCTTCAGCTGTTGCCGATGCTTCCCAGATTACCAGACTGTTCCAGAACCTGATTGGGAATGCAATTAAGTACCGTGGGAAAGAAATACCGAGAATTCATGTTTCCTTTGAGAAGAAAGGGGACGAGTGGGTATTTTCAGTCAGGGACAACGGGATTGGAATTGACGCTCAATACTTTGAGAAGATATTCGATGTTTTCCGGCGTCTTCATACAAGAGACGAGTTTGAAGGCACAGGCATAGGACTTGCAATCTGCAAAAAAATCGTGGAGAGACACGGTGGAAAAATCTGGGTAGAGTCGGAGCCCGGCAAAGGCTCCACGTTCTATTTTTCAATCCCGGCCATGAGCTGACCGTCAAAGCACGCCCAGAAAGAAGTTCTCCAACGGCGTATTTCAACGCAGGTGAGAATGTCGCTAGCAGCAGACCTCGCCCGTCTTCTTGACTATTCCGATATGTGCTCTATAATTAAATTACATCTACTCCGGGTGTAGAAGGGCATCTGAGCACGTCCATATGCCATATGCTTGGAAGCCGAAACCACCGGGTCTGAGGAGGCATCTTACCAACCGGCTAATTGCGGAGCAAAAAGTCGGCCTGAGAAGAAGAGAGAGAGCTTGAGCAGAACACCAAAGCAACGTAAAAGTCATTCTGACTGCTTGCCGCAACCTGATCCGAACCCCGCCATAGAAGCAGATTCTTCGGGAGATCAGTTGAGCGATGAAGTCATCGTCGAGCC
>JBAZWR010000189.1:0-4127 GCA_041660325.1 Thermodesulfovibrionales bacterium
CCTCGGTATGTAGCCGTGATGGTCCGCGCCCCATATATCGATAATCTCATCATATTCCTGATCTATTTTCTTTTTGTGATATGCAATATCAGAGGTAAAATATGTATATTCGCCGTCCTGCTTGATGATGACCCTGTCTTTCTCATCGCCGAAAGCGGTCGCCCTGAACCATACGGCGCCGTCCTTCTCATAGATATATCCTTTCCCCTTCAGGTCATCAATAGCCTTTTCCACTTCGCCGGAATCAAAAAGCTCTCTCTCGCTCTGCCATATATCAAAATCAACGCCAAAGGCTTTTAAATCATCCTTTATGCCGGAAAGGATTTTCTGATAAGAATAGTCAATGAAGAAATCCGATACATCCTCAAAACCGGCCTGAATATATTTCTTGCGCTTCTCTTTCATTATTTCCCGCGCGATATCTTCTATATATGCGCCTTTATAGCCGTCTTCGGGGAATGGATATTCGACGTCATGCAATTGCTGATAGCGCGCAAAGACCGAGAGCCCAAGGAGCTTTACCTGTTTGCCCGCATCATTGATATAGTATTCACGAACAACCTCGTACCCCGCAGCATGGAGCAGGTTTGACAGGGCGGCTCCCGTGGCGGCCCCCTTTCCATGACCGAGATGCAGAGGACCGGTAGGGTTTGCGCTGACAAATTCTATCTGAATACGCTTGCCCTGACCGATATTGCAGCGGAGAAAATTGCGCTGCAATTTCAGAAGGTCTTTCAAGCCGGAATAAAGATACTCCTTTGAGAAGGTAAAATTAACAAAACCGGGACCGGCGATCTCTATCTTTTCAAAAAATGCTTTGTCTTCAATAGCGTTGACTATGTCTTCGGCAATTTTTCTCGGAGGTTTATTCAATGATTTTGTCAGTGACATTGCAACGGTCGTGGCAAGATCACCCATGCTTTCCTGCCGGGGCACCTCTATTTCTATAGAAGATACGGTTTCCACCCCGAGCCTCTTCAATGCTTCTTCAAGTATTCTTATAAGATCTTTTTTCATGAGGTTTAAGTTTAAAGAGCGGATAGATTGAAAGTCAATGGTTCAGACGTGCTATAAGGGTTACGTCATTTCACTTGTAAACATCTTTTCTATGAGCAATAGAGAGAACCTTTATTATTTTATCGTTATCATTAATGCTATAGACTACTCTATAATCTCCACTTCTTAATCTGTAATATTCGGTTTCTCTCAGTTTTTTAGAACTAAATGGTCTTGGATTATTTTCAAGCAAAATTATCTGCTTGCGAAGCTTTATTCTCACTAACTCAGGCAGTTTAAGAAATTCTTTTTCTGCCTTTGAGATTATCTCAACCGAATACTTACCCATTTAATTCTCATGTTCTTTTAATAAATCTCTAAACGGCCTGCTTCTGTCCTTTACCCTGCTTTCAGCTATAGCTATGTCTATCAGGTCTTCACGAAATTTCTTTTCTTTTAATATTTTTGATAGAAATATATCTTGTTCCTTTTTTGCCATTGTCTTAAATGCTGAGAGAAATATTTCGGCAGTTGCTCCCTTTGCGCTCATAGGCTTCCTCCTTCAATTTTAATAATCTATTTTACCCCTTCCCCTCCACAATCGCAATCTGTGAAATCCTTACAAACTCCTTTTTTATCAGAAGCACAACAGACACCCGCTTGTCTCGACAAATGGAAAAATACATCAGGCTTGGGAATAAATTGTAATAGATAAGACTTGAGTTTACAACCATGTCAGATTAAGTAACAGTTGAGGACTTCGAATAGAAAGAAATAGCGCGCTTCTCAGACGTTCGGTGCGATGTACTCACAGAACTAAATGTTCTCGATCAACCAGACCATTTTGTAGAGTACAGAGATAATTGTTACAAAGGCAGAACCACGAACCATGCGCCAACTGCACGGAACAAGACCTGACCCCCTTAAGGTTTGCGCATAAGCTAAGAATTATGTGTGTTTCTTCCCCAAATTCGAAGAGCATCTGATTTTTTCGGGACAGAGCCAGCTCCTATTGCACGGAGTTATGAAAAGTAAAATAAGTATTGATTATCAGACGTATTAAGTAATCACCACTCATAGTAAATCGGAACTCTTGACATGTTCGGCATGTGATACAAGTTGTATTTTTGTTTTATTTTCTTAACAGAGTCGGGCGACCAGTATACTTCGCCGTTGACTTTACTTTTTCCCCTTTATCATTTCCCGTAAGTATGCTATATTTTACCCGTGATATCGACGCCTCACCCACTGGCAGGATTAATAGAAGGCACTTGGTAATGTAATTCGCAACCATGGCTCATCCTTTAATTTCATCTGTGCCTTAATGGTTTTACAGTCATAGAATTAAACGCAGATAGAATTCAGATATTGTGTCAGCAATGACGAATTTGGTGTTACATTAATCAGCGGACATAGGTAAAAGGAATGCACAGCCTAATAACGTTTGCCACACAGTGGGGCAGCAAACATGGTGGTATCAATAGTTTTAACACTGATTTTTCAAGTGCCTTTGGCATTGCCTATCACCTTAGTGCCCAAATTATTTGCATTGTGGCAAGCACCACTCCAGAAGAAATCGAAGACGCTCGAACAGCATATGTGCACTTGATACCACTGCCTTATGCGCCGAAAGGTGATATATTTGCCGCCGCACATGCTGAAGCTGCCATTGCTGAGCTAAAGCGTCTCAATATCAGTTTTGCCCCTGACAGAACGATATGGCTTGGGCATGACCGCATAACCGGTGAGGCCGCGATTGTGGCGGCAAGGTCTGCTGCTGGCCGGTCGGCGCTAATTCATCACATGAGCTATGATCACTATGAATCTTTCGCTGAAAACTCTAATACTGCCTATGAAAAAACGCAGAAGCAAATCGGACTGTTCAGGCAAGCTGACCTTGTTTTAGCCGTTGGCCCATTATTGCGTGATGCATTACATGATCGACTTGGTGGAGCGAAGCCCGTTAATATGTTGATACCAGGACTGGCGGAAATCGAAGTGCGTTGTGCACCAAGAACGTTTACTGCTTTTTTAAGTGGGAGACTTAGCGATGATGCATCTCGGATTAAGCAAGGCCACCTTGGTATCGCTGCCTTTGCACAGGCTCAACGCGAGGCACGCGAAAGCGGCATGCCCGATGCTCTGTGTAAACAGCCCAAGTTAGTTTTACGCGGAGTTGATTTTGAATCGCAATTAGCTCATTTCTCATTGCAACCTGAAGTAGATATCGAAACAGAGCTAAAGCAATTGGCAGAAAAATACGCAGAAGGAGTGATTAATCTGTATGCCTTGCCATATACCCAAGATCGCCAATTGCTTTTTGCTGATTTAAGCGGCGCCAGCGTGGCGTTAATGCCTTCATGGCACGAGGGGTTTGGGTTGGTAGCATGGGAGGCAATTGCGGCGGGCGTACCGCTAATTATAAGTAAAAATAGCGGGGTATACTGCTTTCTGGAAGAGTGTCATCCTGGGTCCGGGCCTGGTTGCGTATGGCCTATTGACGTGCACGGATCCTTCTCTTCTCCCTACTTTCAAATACAAGATTTACAGGCTGTTGTGGTGGCACTCAAAGATATTGCTAATAAACCCGGCGAGGCCAAGCGTAGGGCAGGTGAGTTGAGAAATATGCTTAACGAATACACTTGGTCGTTTTGCGCTGAACAAGCCCTGCTGGCTTTTCAATGGCCCTTGCAGAAAGGCAGTGTTACTGAAACTATTGTGGGGCACATGACACCAGCCCCACCCCTTGCAGGATCACCCTCGGTGCCGTCCGTCCCTGGACCAGTTTCACCACTTCAAATCCCATTGAAGCGTTGGAAGGCAGGGATGGGTATTGCTGACAGCCAGTTACTGCGCGCCGAGGAAGCAGTGGTACCATTCAATCCAGCCCGAGAGCCTGATTTGGATGCTTTGAATGCATGGCTTGACGATACAAAGTGGTTGCAATCTGTGCGTCTGATCACCGGTGCCGGAGGCCAGGGCAAGACACGTCTGGCTATAGAACTTTGCCAAAAACGCTTAACAGCGGGCTGGCATGCGGGCTTCTTGGATGGAGATATCGAGTCCAAGGATATGGCTACTATCTGGCAAGCCTTGCTGAATCTCAATAAACCACTTCTGATTGTTATCGA
>JBAZWR010000190.1:0-4068 GCA_041660325.1 Thermodesulfovibrionales bacterium
ATCTTTTTCACTGGAAGAAGCAAACCTGAACCGACGGTCAACATACCCGTAAAGGTCTCCCTGCTGATAACATGGGTCCCCTTTTCATTACTTTCAAAAAGGAATTCATGCCGAGCTTCAAGTCCTTTCTTTCTCGCAATCCAGACGATACGCTCCTGCGGGACTATTTCCTCTATCTGAAGTTTTACATGGATGGGTAAAAAAAACGGCCGCAGGGTGCATTTCAGCGGTTTACCGTCCGTTAAGCTCCGGCCTTTTGTTCGCACATTTTTTAAAACCGTATTCCAGTTGACCCAACACGCAAGATCGGTAAAAGTGTCCCAGACTTTTTCTAATGTCGAGTTAATGCTTATTGTTTCTTTAATTACCATATATTATTATTAAAATGACCGGTTAACCCTTCTTTGAAAATCTCTCAAACGGTTTTTTATCATTTGACTTGTGAAACGCCTCTTCATGGGACACTATCTTCTGCATGAAGAACTCCATAATCGCCTGATCAAGCAAAGGATATCTTTCATTTTTTTGCCGCTTCTTTAATGAGCGCCTGTCCTATTACATTCCTCTGTATCTGGTTTGTGCCTTCGTATATCTGGAGTATCTTGGCGTCTCTCATCATCTTTTCAACAGGGTATTCCCTCATATAACCCGACCCGCCCATGACCTGGACCGCATTGGTTGTCACCCTCATAGCCAGATCGGTTGCATAGACTTTAGCCATCGCCGATTCCTTTGTCACATCCTTTGCGCCGCTGTCCATATATCTCGCAACCGCATAGACGAGCGCCCTTGCAGCTTCAATTTCTATGGCCATGTCTGCAAGCATATGCTGGACCGCCTGAAAAGTTATGATAGGGTGCCCGAACTGGACACGCTGCCGTGAAAATTTCAATGCCTCCTCAAAAGCTCCCTGTGCAACACCCACTCCCTGTGCGCCCACGCCGGCTCTTGCGTTGTCCAATGTCTTCATAGCAATGATAAAACCCATGCCTTCCTTTCCGATGATATTCTCTTTCGGGATCCGGCAATTATCGAAAATCAGTTCTCTGGTTGATGACGTCCTTATCCCCATCTTCTTTTCCTTTTTGCCGAAAGTAAAACCCGGCGTCCCTTTTTCTATAACAAAAGCCGAGGCGCCCCGCGCCCCTTTTGATTTGTCCGTAATGGCGATAATGGTATAAATCTCGGCTTCACCGCCGTTTGTAATCCACTGTTTCGTCCCGTTCAGAACATATTCATTGCCGTCGCGCTTTGCCGTTGTCTGTATGCCTGCAGCGTCGCTGCCTGCATTTGCTTCGGTCAGTCCGAAAGCGACAAGTCTCTTCCCGGAGGCAATATCGGGCAGAAACCTCTTTTTCTGTTCATCGGCGCCGAAAAGCAGCATCGGAAAGGTACCGAGCGCATTTGCGGCATAGGTCGTTGCAACGCCGAGACATGCCCGCGACAGTTCTTCCACTGCAAGACACAATTCAAGGCCTCCCTTTCCAATACCTCCGTATTCCTCGGGTATAAAAAGCCCGAACATGTCGGATTGCGCAAGCGCCTGCATTATCTCCCATGGGAATTCTTCCGTTTCATCAAGTTCCGCCCTGACAGGAACGATTTTCTCCTCCGCTATTTGCCTGGCGAGGTCTCTTATCATAATCTGCTCTTCATTCAAAAAATAGTCCATTCTCAGTCCTCCGCTTACAATTTTTTTGATCTCAAGCTCATGTGCAAGACTCAAATGTATGTGAAAAAGTCGTCGAGCATGAATTTTAACAGAAAAGGAAGGGATTTTAAAATGTTATTAAACCGTCGGAGAAACTGCGGATGGCTGAAATAAATTTATTTTTCGATACCATAGTGTACTTATATAGATGTGTTATCAAAATATTATTATGCAATTACCATGAACTATCTTTTTATATAAAATTATCGAGTTAAATAAATTTATTTCAGCCATCCGCAGTTTTTGGGTTAAGGTATGTATACAAATAACAGGTCCGATATGACCGATGGTCGGAACAGAGTTCACCTTGCGCTAATCAACTAAACTTATTCCTTCGTTCAATATCTTCAACCCTGTTAAAGATGAATAGGGTTCTTTCAAGACCCACATGATCCGGGCACTCAGATTCGAATTCCTCCATTGGATATCCATGAGATCTCCGATCGGCAAGACGGTAGGGGATGATATTTTAACGGTAAGGCCGTTTCTGGAAACATTCAAAGCGGTTGCCTGAAGGTTTGCGCCTTTATAAAAAAAGGACATATCGACGGGCTTGTCTAGACGGTCTTCATTCCTTCTCTCCATACCATGTTTTCCGCTGTAGACTATCCCGCAATATGGACAGGGTTTAAAGGCCTCTGCCGAAGCGCTGTAGGAGTCCTTCCGGCACGACGGACATGAAAGTCTTAAAATCAATTCGTCTTCCCCCCGGGGAATTTTTATAATTTAACCGTCAGGTATATCTAACACATATATAAATACTAAATACAAATATATTTTGCAACTGATTAAAGGTTTGAGCTAAAGCACAAAAGGTTTTAAACAGGCCTGATACTTTTGTTGTAATATCAGAAGGAGCCCGGCCACAACCGGTGGGTGTAGAGCGCAAGCTGCAGTCTGTCCGTAACGCCGACTTTCTTATATATACGGTTGCAATGGGACTTTACAGTCTGTTCGCTGATGTCAAGCTTCTGGGCGATTTCCTTGTTTCTGTACCCAAGGCAGATAAGGCTTACTATCTCTCTTTCCCTTTTGGTAAGGTCTATGCTCTTTTCCTCGTGGTTTATGCGGCAGAGGATATTCCTGATGATCTTCCGGTCCAGCCATAGTTCTCCGGAATGTGCAACCCTTATCGCCTCTTTTAATATCACGGAATCCGCATCAGACGAAAGGATGCCGTATACCCCTTTTAAGATCAGGTCCGGTATCTTCCGTTCCGACTCGGGCGTCCAGGAACTATCGCCGATCAGGAGAAACTTAACCCTGTTGTTCAGGGATGCTTCGGGAAAGGTGCGGAATATTTTATGGTCAACGAGCGCAAGGTCGGGTCCAAGCTTCAGGATTTCCTCGATGTCGGCGCCTTCATCAAAAATGCCGATAATTTCAACGCCGTCGTCATCCTTCAGGAGTTTTTTTATTCCTTCTCCAAGCAGATAGCTGTGGCAGCCTATGACAATCCGTATCTTCATTCCTCAAAATAGGTGGCAGAGGCTGTTTCAGATTCCCAGACCGTTACGCCGGAAAGGTGGATGTAATCGTCGTTGATCTTCTTCTTAAGGGAATCAAAAATCCATTTGGCGATGTTTTCCGATGACGGGTTCTTCTCGGTAAAGGGGAAAATATCGTTTAAATAACTGTGGTCAAGCGGCGACACCACTTCCTCTGTCATCTTTTTAAGGTCCCGGAAATCCAGGGCAATATCTATGTCGTTCAGCCTATCTGCAAGCACATAAACCTGGACCTTCCAGCTGTGCCCGTGAAGCTTTTCACATTCGCCTTTATATCCGCGCAGTTGGTGTGCCGACGCAAAATTCGTTTCTATCATTAATTCAAACATATCTTAGTACATCTTCTTTTTGAAAATGGATATATACGGCAGGTTTCTGAATTTATTGTCGTAGTCAAGACCGTAGCCGACAACAAACTCGTTTGGGATGATAAAACCTGCATAATCAAGCGGTACGTCCACCAGCCTTCTCTCTTTTTTGTCCAGGAATGTACAAATCTTCAGGCTCAGCGGAGTTCTTGAAAGAATGCGCTCCCTTATATGATTGAGCGTAACGCCGGTATCCACGATATCCTCGATCAGCAGCACATGCTTATCGGAGATATCCCCCTTGATATCGTAATGTATCTTAATCTCGCCGGACGTTTCGGTCTTCACATAACTCGAAGCAATAATAAAATCAAGAGTCATAGGAATCTCAATACTCCTTACGATGTCTGAAAAAAACATGAAGGCGCCTTTCAGAATGCCTACTGCGAGGAGATCCTTTCCGTTGTAATCTTCCGATATCCTCGCGGCAAGTTCTTTAACCTTTGCCTGTATCCGTTCCGACGAAAAAAGGGGTTTACCG
>JBAZWR010000191.1:0-4056 GCA_041660325.1 Thermodesulfovibrionales bacterium
GAAGCAATTCCCTGTTGACCGGATCGACCTGAAATTCCTTCATCAGCGCAAGTTTGTTTTCACCGTCTGCAAACTTAAGGCTCACCATAATCTGATCGCCTGCCGTTGTATTGATGAATTGTGTGATCTCTTTTTTAGGGAATTTTATCGGCAGGGAATCTCCGCCTCTGTAAAGGATTGCGGGTATCATCTTGTTCCTTCTGAGAGACCTCGCAGCTCCCTTCCCTTTTTCCTCTCTCCTGTGCACATTAATAGTAATACGTTCCATCTTGTTTTTCCTCCTTTATACAAAAAGCGAACTTATTGAAGTTTCCTCATGGATCCTCTTAATAGCCTCTCCGATAATAGGCGCTATGCTCAGAACGGTCAGTTTCCCGCACTGTTCTTTCTTGCTGTCGGGATTTATCGTATTGGTGACGATAAGCTCTTCCAGTACGGAGTTATTCACATTTTCAACCGCATTACCCGAAAGGACCGCATGGGTGCAAGCGGCAATAACACGGTTTGCGCCTTTTTCTTTCAGGGCGGCTGCGGCCTGAATTGTAGTGCCGCCGGTATCCACCATGTCGTCAAGTATTATGGTATCCTTCCCCTGCACGTCTCCGATTACATTCATTATCTGAGATACATTTGCAACCTCGCGCCTTTTATCAATGATTGCAATCGAACATTCTAATTTCCTGGCAAAGGACCTTGCTCTTTCAACGCCGCCGGCGTCCGGAGATACGATGATAAGACTTTTTGAATCATACTTTTTCTGCACATACTCAAGAAGTACGGGCGCCGCATACAAATTGTCGACCGGGATATTGAAAAAACCCTGGATCTGGGCGGCATGCAGATCCATTGTAAGTATTCTGCTGGTGCCTGCAGCGGTTATCAGATCGGCAACGAGTTTTGCGGAAATCGGCACCCTCGGCTGGACCTTTCTGTCCTGCCTTGCATAGCCGTAGTACGGGATAACGGCCGTTATTCTGCCGGCCGAAGCCCTCTTCAACGCATCTACCATCAGGAGGATTTCCATAATATTACGGTTTACCGGCATACAGGTCGGCTGTAGTATAAAAACGTCGGAACCCCTTACATTCTCGTTAATATGAACGCTGATCTCTCCATCGCTGAATTCGGTTACTGAAGCATTACCGACCGGGATATCGAGATAGCCTGAAATCTCCTTTGCAAGTTCTTTATGAGCATTTCCGGTAAAAAGTCTTATTCCCTCAGGCATCGCACCTCCAAAAAACAATTAAGAGTTATAAGTTAAAAATTAAGAGTTAAAAAATCCAAGACTGCTTTTTTGTTTTGTTTTAACTCTTAATTCTTAATTTTTAATTCTTCATCCAAGAATTTGCAGGGCAAATTCTTGTTGGCTGGGGCGGGAGGATTCGAACCTCCAAATGGGAGATCCAAAGTCTCCTGACTTGCCGTTTGTCGACGCCCCAAATCATAAACAATGAAAAATTATCACTGATTACCGTCTATCGTCATTCTCCGATCAAGCCGGGGGATGACAAAACTTGATTTCATGGACAGACTCTATATTAGCGTTTCGACAACTTTACACCAGTGCGGCTGCATCATCTTTGCCGCCTTTTCAGCCTTTTTCCTGTTTTGAAAAACGCCAAAGACTGCGGAGCCGCTGCCTGTCATAGCAGAAAGCATAGCCCCTGATTGCATTAATTGAGTCTTTATGTCCTTTATTACGGGATACCGTTCGGCAACCGCATATTCAAGGTCATTGTTAATTAGTGTATCAAGAGAGGCAAAATCCTGCCTGTTCAAAGCCTGAATTAACAGTTTAATATCAATAGCTTTTTTTGTCAACTTAAGGAGTGCGTCATAAGAGGCATAGGCCCATGCCGTTGAAACGGATACTGACGGTTTTACAAGCAGAAGGACCGTGGAATAAAGGACTTTCAGCGGCTTCAATATTTCACCGCGGCCTTCAGTCAGGGCGCAGGGACCCTGCAAAAAAAAAGACACATCAGAGCCTATTTCAGCGGCTATCGAAGACAATTCCGTACTGCCGAGTTTTAACTTCCACAGCATGTTCAGGCCTTTGAGAGTGCAGGCAGCATCGCTGCTTCCGCCTCCAAGTCCGGCGCCGGAGGGGATATTTTTTTTGAGGCTTATCTTTGCGCCCTTATCACAGGATACCCGTTTCCCGAGGGCGGAAGCCGCCTTACAAACAAGATTCTCTTCAGGAGGAATATCCATGCCGCTGATTAGATCGAGCCCGTCCGCCTGTGCGAAGGTGAGTTCATCATAAAGACCGATACACTGCATAAGGCTTAAAATATTATGGTAGCCGTCGTTCCTTTGCCCGGTTATGCCCAGAAACCAGTTTATTTTTGCAGGGGTTTTAAGGACAAATGATGAAGGAGAAGGGACGAAGCACGAATTTTTCATTTCAGATTAAGGATTTTTTCCTCGACTCTCTCTTTCAGTCCTTCTTCTTCGCTTTTAGCATGAGAATCAACGGACTTCTGCCAGTATTCCCTTGCCTTTTCTTTCATTCCCATTGAGTTATAGACGTCGCCGATATGCTCCATCACAACAGGGTCATCTTTCACTTTTTGGGCGGCTTTGAGGAGCAGATCGAGAGCTTCACTATTTTTCCCCTGTTTATAATATACCCATCCGAGGCTGTCCATGATATAGCCGCTGTCCGGTTTGAGCTCGAGCGCCTTTTTAATCAGGGCGACGGCTTCTTCAAGATTTATGCCTTTATCCGCGTAACTGTAACCCAGGTAATTCAATGCGTCGGCATGTTCCGGATTTATCTCAATGGTTTTCTTCAGACAGGCAACCATTTCATCGAACCTTTTAGTCTTTTCGAACATAAGCGCAAGATTGAAATTCAGATCGTCATTGTTCGGGAACCTTCCGAGGGCGTCCTTCAATACAGTCTCTGCCTTCTGATAGTTTTTCTTATGCAGATAGACTGCGGAGAGATAGAGATAGACCTCCGGTTTTTCTTTTTCAAAGCCCAGAACTTCTTCATACAGTGAAATGGCTTCATCATCCCTGTCCAGTTTTGCATAGATCAACCCGAGGTTGAGAAAGGCGCTGATATGTTTGGGATCAACCTGAATAACCTTTTTTAATTCCAAAATTGCTTGATCGTTCCTGTCCATCTCCTCAAGCGCAATCGCAAGATAGTACCGTATCGATGTATTATCCGGCTTTGCCTCAAGAACGATCCTGAACTCTTCTACAGCCTTGTCATACTGTCTGTCATCGAAATAGAGTATTCCAAGGTTCATATGGACGTCTATATTGACCGGCGCCTCCGTGCTTATTTCTTTATATTGTTCTATAGCCTTGCCGGTATCTTTCTGCCTGAAATATATCTGTCCCAGTCTCTCCCTTGCCTGGAGGTTATGCGGGTTGGCCGCAATTGCCTTATTGTAATAATCCGCGGCTTCACCTATCTTGCCCTTCTGCTCCAGGATCATTCCCAGGTTTAAATAAGCGGCGTCGAAATTAGGCCGCCGGGACAGGGCCATTTCAAAATATTTTGCAGCTTTGTCGGCGTCGCCCTTTTCAATCAGTATTGAACCCAGATAATAGACGGCCATAATATTATCCGGCGATTCTTCGGCAAGCTTTTCAAGAATAGCAATAGCCTCGTCATATTCTTTCCTCGAAGCGTATAGCAAACTCAGAAACAGCGCCGCCTCCCGGTTGTCGGGCTCTATCGCGAGCGCCTTACGATACACCTGAATGGCCTGATCCGGCTTCTTCTGACTGTTGTAAAGTTCGCCAAGCAGCATGAGAGCAGGGACATATTCAGGGTCGGCCTTTATTATTTCCTCGGCAGACGACAAGGCCTCGCTTACCTTCCCGAGCCTGAGGAGCACAAAGCTGATCTCCGTCTTCAGATAGACCGAAGAAGGATCATGCCCGAGGGCCTCCCTGTAATGCTCGACCGCATCCTCCCATTTCCCGTCTTTTTCGGCACTGTAGCCGAGGAGAAAAGAATAATAGGCGTCCTTGGAAGGCAGAGGCTTCACTTCCTGCGCCTTGACCTGCGGCCCCGCACATGCTGCAAGA
>JBAZWR010000192.1:0-3957 GCA_041660325.1 Thermodesulfovibrionales bacterium
TAAAATATAGATTGTGTATAGTTATTAAAGGAGTATAAATGGCAAGGGTACCGATAAGCATAGAAGAGGAGATGAAGGGCTCATATCTCGATTATGCCATGAGCGTAATCATAGGAAGGGCTTTGCCCGAAGTCAGGGACGGTTTAAAGCCTGTCCAGAGGAGGATCCTCTATGCGATGTTCAGAGAGGGTCTTCTCCCTGGAAAGAAATATTCAAAATCCGCCGGTGTGGTCGGCGAGGTCTTAAAGAAATATCATCCCCATGGCGACACGGCAGTTTATGACGCAATGGTCAGACTTGCGCAGGACTTCAACATGCGCTACCCTTTGGTTGACGGTCAGGGCAACTACGGGTCCGTTGACGGCGACCCGGCCGCTGCCTACCGGTACACCGAGGCTAAGCTTGCAGCCTTTGCAGAGGAACTCCTTGCCGATATCGATAAAAATACCGTTGATTTTACGGCGAATTTCGATGAAACGACTGAAGAACCTCTGGTCCTGCCGTCAAGGATACCGAATTTAATCGTAAACGGGTCCACTGGAATTGCCGTTGGAATGGCCACCAATATACCGCCGCATAATCTCGGCGAGATTATCGACGCCCTTATTCTCTTGCTCGAAAATCCCGATGCAACCCTGAAAGACCTGCTCACTTATGTTAAAGGACCTGATTTCCCGACTGGCGGGACCATTCATGGGACTGACGGCATTATGCGTGCATACAACGAAGGAAGAGGCATTATAAAGATCAGGGCAAAGGCAAGGATAGAACGGGAATACAGAGGAGGAGAAAACATTATCGTTACCGAACTCCCCTATCAGGTCAATAAGGCGAGATTAATCGAGAAGATAGCTCAATTGGTAAGGGAAAAAACCATCGAAGGTTTATCTGAAATAAGAGATGAATCCGACAGGGACGGGATCAGGATCGTCCTTGAACTGAAGAGGGGAGAGATAGCCGAGGTTATTCTGAACAACCTTTACAAACATACACAGATGGAATCCACTTTTGGGATAATCCTGCTTGCGCTCGTCAACAACCAGCCCAGGGTGCTTGCGTTAAAGAAACTGCTCGGTCATTTTCTTCAGCACAGGCGGGATGTTGTTCTGAGGAGGACACGGTTTGAACTGAAAAAGGCCGAGGAAAGGGCGCATATTTTAGAAGGACTGAAAATAGCCCTCGACCATCTCGATGCGATCATAGCATTGATCAGAAGTTCAAAGAACCCTGAAGAAGCCCGGACCGGACTGATGCGGGATTATCCGCTGACCGAGATTCAGGCCCAGGCAATACTCGAGATGAGGCTCCAGAGACTGACCGGACTGGAGAGGGAAAAGATTGTAAGGGAATATACGGATATTTTGAAAGAGATAGAGCGGCTAAAGGCCATTCTTGAGAGCGACGCCCTTGTAGTGCAGATTATAAAGGATGAACTTGTAGAGATCAGGAACAAATATGCCGATGAGCGGAAGACGGAGATTTCTACGGATACAAAGGAACTAACCCTGGAAGATCTTATAACGGATGAGGAGATGGTGATAGCGCTCTCCCATCAGGGGTATATAAAAAGGAATCCCCTCAGCGCTTACCGGAGCCAGCGCCGGGGCGGCAAAGGGCTTATCGGCATGGAAACAAAAGAAGAGGATTTTGTCAGCGAGCTCTTTATCGGCGCTACACATGATTACATGCTCTTCTTTTCAAATATGGGACGCCTTTACTGGCTGAAGATATATCAATTGCCTGAAGCGGGCCGCGCTGCAAAAGGGAAAGCCCTCATAAATCTCCTTGCTTTGTCCGAAGGCGAAAAGATAACGACAGCCCTTCCTGTCCGCGATTTCAAGGACAGCTTCCTTGTCATGGTCACCAAGAACGGCACGGTGAAAAAGACCGCCCTTGAGGAATACAGCAATCCGCGCGGGAAAGGTATTATTGCAATCACCCTTGATAAAGGCAATGAACTGATCGCGGTACGAAAGACCGACGGTAAAAGCGATCTTATTATAGGGACCAAGAAGGGTCTCGCAATAAGGTTCAACGAAGAGGATGTCCGGGGCATGGGACGCACTGCAAAAGGGGTCAAGGGCATTAGACTTATGAAAGGCGACGAGGTTGTTTCTGCTGAAGTTGCCGCTGACAGGACCAAGATCCTGACAGTTACTGAAAAGGGGTTCGGCAAGCGTTCAATGGTAGAAGAACACCCCGTGCAAAGCAGGGGCGGCAAAGGGGTCATCGCAATCAAACTTACTGAAAAAGGCGGCAAGGCCGTCGGTCTCATGCAGGTAAGGGATGAAGACGAACTTGTTATGATAACAAGCTCCGGGAAGCTTATCAGGACCCTTGCAGGCAACATCTCTCTCCTTGGAAGAAACACCCAGGGTGTGAAGCTCATGGACGTTGAAGGCGATGATAAGATCGTCAGCATCGGCAGGGTAGCTGAAAAGGATTAACCCAAAAACTGTGAATGTCCAAAATAAATTTAGTTAACTCGATGAATTTATTTAAAAAGATAGTTCATGGTAATTGCATAATAATATTTTGGTAATACATCTATATAAGTACACTATGGTATCGAAAACTAAATTTATTTTGGACATTCACAGTTTCTTTGAGAGTTTAACTGCATTCTTCGGGTTAAGTTACCCGATCCGTTGTATAAACAAACGACCCGCTTTTTAGTCCGAAAACTATTTCTCCTCGCCGAGCTCCGTATGCCGGATCATCTTCCCCTTGCACATGTAAATAATCATCTCGCAGATATTTGTTGCGTGGTCTGCAATCCGCTCAAGATACTTTGCAATATACGTTCTCTTTACGGCAAAAGGGATATTTTTAGGGTCCCGGATCATGAATGACAGAAGTTCCTCGAAATTCTTTACTGTCAGGTCATCAACTTCGTCATCCTTTTTTATAACCTCATACGGTAGTCTTGAACACCCGGTAACAAAAGAATCAAGCGCATCCCGTACCATCGACTGAGAAATCTCAGCCATCCTTGGTATATTCACAAAAGGTTTCAACTGAGGTTCCTCATTCAGCTCTAGCGCCCTTTCGGCAATGTTGACCGCAAGATCGCCCATCCTCTCAAGGTCCGTAGTTATTTTCATGGCAGTAGTGATTAACCGCAAGTCGCTTGCCATCGGTTGTCTCAGGGCGATGAGTCTCACACATTCTTCATCTATCCTTACATCGAGCGCATTAACAAGATGGTCCCTTTGGATGACTTCCTTTGCAAGCTCGCTGTCCCTTTCTACAAGGGCTTTCACGGACTCGCGGATGGCATTTTCTACCATACAGCCAAGCTTTAATATATTTTGCCTTAATTCCTTCAACTCATTGTCAAAGATAGCCATCATCCGAATCTCCCTGTTATATATTCTTCAGTCAATTTATTAGCCGGATTCACAAAGATAGTATTTGTGTCTCCAAATTCAACCAGCTCCCCTATATACATGAATGCGGTATAATTCGATATTCTCGCCGCCTGCTGCATATTATGGGTCACTATTACTATGGTAACAGTTTTCTCCAGTTCCTGAAGCAGGTTTTCTATATGCGCCGTTGATATGGGGTCCAGCGCCGAGGTAGGCTCGTCAAAGAGAATTACCTCCGGCTCCTGTGCAAGCGACCTTGCAATGCAGAGCCTCTGCATCTGTCCTCCGGAAAGGCCGAGTCCGGGCTCATTGAGTTTGTCCTTAACTTCTTTCCAAAGGTCCGCTTTTAGCAGAGCATGTTCGACAATCTCATCAAGCTGACCTTTCTTTTTTATCCCCCGCAGCCTGGGTCCGTATGCAACATTTTCATAGACGGAACTCGGGAAAGGGTTCGGTTTCTGAAAGACCATGCCTACCCTGCGTCTTAATTCGATAACATCCGTGTCCTTATCGTAAATATTTACCCCCTGAAAGAGCACCCGGCCCTCGGTCCTCGAACTAAGGATAAGGTCGTTCATTCTGTTCA
>JBAZWR010000193.1:0-3886 GCA_041660325.1 Thermodesulfovibrionales bacterium
AGGACATCTGCCACTTCGGCGATAACATGCCGGAGATTAAAGTACACCTGTTCGATCCAAACCCTGCCTGCCTCTATCTTTGAAATATCCAGAACATCGTTTACCAGACCCAGAAGTGTCACTGAACTTCTTTGCACTATGTTCAGATATTCCCTCTGTTCCTCATCCAGTTTTGTATCAAGTACCAATCCGGTCATGCCGATGATCGCATTAAGGGGTGTCCTTATCTCATGACTCATGTTGGCAATAAATTCGCTTTTTGCAATGGATGCTGCCTCGGCAGCTTCCCTGGACCTGCGGCATTCTTCTTCCGCCTCTTTACGGCTTTTCAGATGTTCACGATAGGACCTGCTGAATGAAGTCAGCGTCTCCGAATATTCATTTTTCAGATAATTCTGCAGGTCCTGCCATTCATCAGTCGTCAGTTTCCGCACGAACCTGGCGCCTACCCGATAGAAAGGCTCCATAAATTCTTCGTTTGTCACCTCTTTTTGTCCATCGACCACGACCATTTCAAGGTCGTCATAATTTTTGCAGATTATCAGTTTGACATGTTCGCCACTGTTCAGGGGGTCATTGCTCCAAAATGCTATGCCGCCCTCGGATACGTCGGCGACCTGGAATTTATCGTACCTGCTCTGGAGCATTAATTTAGTGAATACGTTTGTTTTTATTCTTGGATGCTTTCTTCGTTCCATGACTATATAATACTAAAAAAAAGAGCTTATTGCCGCATGCTTTGGCGGAATACCAATACCGCCAAAGACGCTTAAACCGGAATTGTAATGACCTCGTATCCGAAGAAATATATCCTTAAAGAGACCGCTGGTCACTATAAGGACTGGGAATAATTCCTGATATGTCAGGAGTCTCCTTATATATCAGAACCCGCCATATCAAGAACTATCGTCTCCTGATTGCACCTTTCACTGAAAAATCCGTATTATCAATAGGATAGAGGATTCAGTCATGTTAACAACCGTCCTGGCATACATTCTGCTGATAGATATACCGGCAACTATAAATATATGTACCTTTTGATGCTATAGGTGCATTAGAAAAAATATTACCATTTCGTGTAAATAACGATGCAGCAAAAGGAAATATGAAAAAACCTGCCAGCTTAAGTTTTGCCTTTATCCTTAAATGTTCCGGCTGCTTTTGTGAAACGCGTAGAGGGTACGGTGAGCATTAAGAAAAACATTAAGTGGCTGACAGGCAGGTATCTGATGTCAGGATGTAAGGAGGTCGGGTGGACACGAAGATTCTTGCTACATTAAAAATGATTGTCGGGACCGAAAGTTGGCGTCATCTTTTAGAAACGATAAGACAGCGTGATCTTTTAGAAACGGCAAGGGGCATGCTCCAACCCGTACGGGTCGAAAAGGGCTGCCTGAGTTACCATCTCTATGAAGATGTAGAAAACAGGAATGCCTTCGTCCTGATCGGGGAATGGGCAACACAGCAGGATATTGAAAGACACTTTCTGACAGACAATCAGCGGCTGCTGCTTGCGCTCATGGAGCTCCTGAACGAGCAACCCGAATTGCGTTTCGACAGTGTGTCACACACGGCGGGAATGGAGCTAATAGAAAATGTACTTGGGACAGAGGCTGCGAGATGATGGGGAAGATCATGGAAATCAGGGGTGTAAAATCCGTGAAAAACCTCCTGGAGATATAAGAGATAAACTTAAATGATATAGAATAAATGAAAGACCTCCCTGAGATATCAGCAGTTGAATTAAATCCGCTCATGGTCTTCGACCGGGGCAATAACACTATGGCGGTAGACGCCCATATCCTGTTTAAGTCGGTGACTGCAACTGATTAAACCATTGCGTAATATTGAAAGGAGATCAGTTATGAAAGATTTCAAACGGATTCTCGTTGTGAGCAGGGATACCAAATACTGCAGAAAAGCTGTTCATTATGGAGTTTCGCTCGCCAGGAAATACGGAGCCGAACTTTATGTCATCCATGTGGTTTATGACCCTTTCATGTTTGGGGGGTGGAACCTTCCCATCCCGTCACTGCACGAAGAGTACAAGAAACTTTTAAAGGAATCGAGGGAAGAACTTAACAGAATAATAGACTCGGAGAAAAAAAAGGGCATGTCCATAAAAGAATTGATCAGAGAGGGAATCCTACAGAGGAACTTTTCAAGGCTGTCAATGAAGAAGGGATAGATCTTTTAATCATGCTCGCCCATGAGGAGGGGCATCTGGAGCACTTCCTCTTCGGACGAAGCAATGAAGAGATCATTCGAAAGTTGCCCTGTACGGTCCTTCTGGTAAAAAAAGAACCGGAACCGATGACATCCTGAATGATTATAATTACAGAAATAAAAGCTTCGGGATACAGAAACCATTGACTCAAAAGCTCCTTTGGATTCTGCACGGAGCAACAAAAAGTCTGTTGCAACGGCATGTAAATTCAACTAACATTTGTTAAAGGTAACTAATGAAAGACAAACCAATAATATTAGTTGTCGATGACCAGTCCCAAAACATCGAACTCCTCGAAGCACATCTTCTTCCACAGGGGTATGAAGTTCTCAAAGCTGAGAACGGCAAAGAAGCGCTGGAAATACTTTCCAGCAATCAAATTGATCTCATTCTGCTGGACGTCATGATGCCCAAAATGTCCGGGTTCGAAGTGCTGAAAAAATTACGCGCCAATAAAAAAACACGGCTTATCCCGGTAGTTATGCTCACGGTGCTTAAGGAGACCGAAGACAGGGTAAAAGCCCTTGAAGCAGGATGCGATGATTTTATTTCCAAGCCTTTTGACAGACATGAGCTTTTAGTCAGGGTAAAGTCGCTTCTGAGAATAAAGTCTCTGCATGACGAAGTAGATGAAGCCCGCGAATTCGCAGAGAGCATCATCAACACCGTCCGCGAGCCCTTAATAGCTCTGGACCAGGATTTAAGAGTAGTCACCGCCAGCCGCTCCTTCTATGAAGTTTTTAAGGTAAGCACTGAGGATACCGTGGGGCAGCTTATTTATGACCTCGGAAATAAACAGTGGAATATCCCAAAGCTGCGGGAACTGCTGGAAACCATCCTTCCTTATAAGACATCCTTTGACAACTATGAGATTGAACACGATTTTGCTGCCATTGGCAGACGCATAATGCTTTTGAATGCCCGGCAAATTCAAAGAGGAGACAAAAAATGATTAGGAAAAAGACTGTAACAATATCCCAGGAATACGCAGAGAGCATCGTCAATACTGTACGTGAACCTTTGATCGTTCTGGACCAGGATTTAAGGGTAGTCACCGCCAGCCGCTCCTTCTATGAAGTTTTTAAGGTAAGCACTGAGGATACCGTGGGGCAGCTAATTTATAACCTGGGCAATAAACAGTGGGATATCCCAAAACTTCGGGAACTGCTGGAAACCATCCTTCCCCAAAAGGCAACCTTTGACGACTATGAGGTTGAACACGATTTTACTGCCATTGGCAGACGCACCATGCTTTTAAATGCCCGAAGGATCCCCAATCCACCGGAAAAACTGAAAGTTATTCTTCTGGCTATCGAAGATATCACCCGGCGCAAGAGCAGGGAAGAATCTTATCTTAAATTAGCAGCAATTGTTAATACATCTGTTGACGGCATAATTGGGAAAAATTTGCAGGGAGATATTGTTAGTTGGAATAAAGGTGCAGAAAAAATATACGGCTATACCGAAAAAGAGATGCACGGCAAAAATATTTCTCTTTTAGCGCCTCCCGGTTACAAAAAAGAAATACACAACCAGCTTAAAAAGCTGCGAAACGGCGAATTGATTAAAAATTATGAAACAAAACGTGTCCGCAAAGATGGGGCAGTAATTGATATCTCTTTGACCCTTTCGTCAATCAGGGACAAGTCAGGAAATATT
>JBAZWR010000194.1:0-3840 GCA_041660325.1 Thermodesulfovibrionales bacterium
TTTTTTGAAATTATAAGGGAAACGCTACAAAGACAAACTCGATACAAAAGCGGAGGAATTCATCGACAATGCCATTAGCGGCGTTAAAAGAATGGAAATACTGATTAAGGACCTGCTTGCATATTCTCAGATCGGGACAAAAGGCAAGGCATTTAAACCAACTGATTGTTCATCCGTTATATACGATGTGCTTGCCAACCTTCAGGCCGCTATTGAAGAAAATAAGGCGGAGGTGACATATGATCGATTGCCTACGGTAATGGCGGATGCAACCCAGCTCGGCAGTCTGTTTCAAAACCTGATCTCCAACGCTATTAAATTCCGGGGCAATAAAAAGCCGAGAGTCCATATATCCTCCGACCTCAAGGAAAACGAGTGGGTTTTTTCAGTGCAGGATAACGGAATAGGCATCGATCCGAAAGACGTCGAACGTATATTCGTCATCTTTCAGCGCCTGCACGGCAGAGAGGAGTATTCCGGAACAGGCATCGGCCTGGCAGTCTGCAAGCGTATTGTTGAACGTCACGGAGGACGCATATGGGTTGAATCGCAACCCGGCAGGGGATCGACGTTTTATTTTACCCTGATAAATACGGCAGGTTTGAATCAAGGCTTGTAACGGCTTAGTCTGAATTTCTGTTTAGACATCGGCATGGCAAGTATCCGATTATAATCCCTGTTTGACAAACGTTGTCCCCATTTTTTATTATTGAGTGAGCGCTCACTCATTATTAACCCGAAAAATGCAATTAAACCGTCGAAGAAAATGCGGATGTCTGAAAGAAATTTATTTTTCGATACAATAGTGTACTTATATAGATGTGTTACCGGAATATTTTTATGCAATTACTATGAACTATCTTTTTAAATATAAGCATCGAGTTAAATAAATTTATTTTGGAGATCCGCATTTTTGGGTTAAGCGAGGCTGTGATATATATTTAAATGAAATTATTCGGCAGATCCGACAAAAAATCTATCGACAAACGTGCAATTATCCTCGACGCCGCACTCAGGACATTTGTTAAGCGGGGGTATCCCGAGACAAAGGTTGCGGAGATTGCTTCCGAAGCGGAGGTAGCCGAAGGAACGATCTATAATTATTTTCATAGCAAGGAAGAACTGCTGCTTGCGCTCTTTGATGAGAAGTGGGGAATGATTATTGATGAAATCAGGAAGAAGATTCGGCGTCTTGATGATCCCAACAAGAAATTAAAGGCCATCTTTGCCGTGGTCGTCACGATGTTCAGGAAGAACCGCCAACTGGCCGAACTCTTTATGGTCGATATCAGGCAGAGCAGTATTTTTTTAAACAATTACACGATAAACAGAATCGTCGAATTTCTTGACCTGATCGAAGAGCTTCTGGAGGAAGGGAAGAGAAAAGGGTTATACCGGAAGGACCTGGATACCCGGGTTGCCAGGATGATTATATTCGGAGCAGCGCAGGGCATCCTGTTAAGCTGGGTGTTGAGCGAGTCCCCGGCGGTGAAAAGCAAGACCTTTAATTTCTCGCTTTATCAGGCGGCAAAGACTTTGAAGGATGTATTTAAATCCGGATTGGTTGGAGAGAAAAAATGATCTTTAATGATTTAAGAGAGTTTATTGATTTTCTGGAAAATAAAAAGGAACTGATTCGCATCAAAACGGAAGTCGACCCTGTCCTTGAGGTGACCGAGATCACCGACCGCATATCAAAGAAGGGCGGGCCCGCGCTTTTGTTCGAGAAAGTCAAAGGTTCACAATACCAGATAGCCATTAATCTTTTCGGCTCGTATCAGAGGATGGCGTGGGCCCTCGGTCTGGATGACTTTAATGACATAGGCGAAAAGTTTTCCTCTCTATTAAAGACCGATCCCGACATGAAATTAAGACAAAAAATAGAAGCCCTCTTCGATCTCTATAAACTCAGCGCCTCGAAACCGAAGGAAGTGAAGAAAGCGCCCTGCCAGGAGATCGTTAAAGACAGGGATTTTTCACTTTTTGATTACCCGATACTGAAGACCTGGCCTGACGACGGCGGCAGGTTCATCACGCTTCCGTTAGTCATTACTAAAGACCCTGAGAGCGGCAAACAGAATCTGGGGATGTACCGGATGCAGATCTTTGACGAAACATCAACGGGAATGCACTGGCACACACATCATGACGGGGCGGTGAATTTCAGAAAAACGATGAAGCTCGGCAAAAGGATGGAGGTTGCAGTTGCAGTCGGAGGAGATCCGATAACTATATTTTCAGCAACCGCGCCGCTCCCTTACAACATCGAGGAATTATTCTTTGCAGGGTTTTTACGGGGCAAGCCGGTCGAGGTAATTAAGGCAAAAACGGTTGATCTGTTTGTCCCGGCAAGGGCGGAGATTATCCTTGAGGGATATGTCGAGGCAGGCGATGAAAGGACCGAGGGGCCTTTCGGAGACCATACAGGGTATTACTCGATAGCGGATAAATACCCGGTGTTCCATGTGACATGCATTACTCAGAGGAAAGACCCTGTTTATCCCGCAACAATCGTAGGCAAACCGCCGATGGAAGACTGCTACATGGGTAAGGCGACCGAAAGGATGTTCCTGCCTTTCATCAGGATGCAGTTCCCCGAGGTTGTAGATATGAACCTTCCGCTTGAGGGAGTATTTCATAACTGCGCGCTTATATCCATAAAAAAATCGTTTCCCATGCATGCTCATAAGATAATCAATGCCATATGGGGTCTGGGACAGATGATGTTCACCAAATTTATTTTCGTCTATGATGAAGATGTGGACGTTCAGAACACATCCGTAGCTGCATGGAAGGCATTCAATAACGTCGATCCGGCCCGCGATATTATTATTTCACAAGGACCGCTCGACGTCCTCGACCATTCCGCGCCGAGACCGATCTATGGGGCAAAGATGGGCGTCGATGCGACAAAGAAATGGCGTGAAGAAGGGTATCAGAGGGAATGGCCTGATGAGATACATATGTCGGAAGAGATAAAGAAGCTTGTGGATAAACGGTGGAAGGAATACGGGATTGAATAGCAGAGGGATTAACCCGAAAAATGCAATTACACTGCCATGGAAACTGCGGATGTCCAAAATAAATTTATTTTTCGATACGATAGTGTACTTATATAGATATGTTACCAAAATATTTTTATGCAATTACCATGAACTATCTTTTTATATAAATTCATCGAGTTAAATAAATTTATTTTGGATATTCGCAGTTTTTGGATTAAGGAGGCAGGTCAAGTTGTTCGGCAGGGTCAAGATTTATTTAGAGATGATAAAGTTCCGGCACAGTATTTTTGCGCTGCCGTTTGCTTATTTCGGCGCATTTCTGGCGCAAATGAAGGCGCCGGATTTTATGACAATCTTCTGGATAACTCTTGCGATGGTCGGCGCAAGGAGCTTTGCCATGGCGGTGAATCGTCTGATAGATATGGAGATAGACCGCCGGAATCCAAGGACGTCTGAAAGGGCCTTGCCAAAGGGGCTGCTTTCCGTTTCCAACGTTATCCTTTTTTCGATATTCAGCCTGGGCGTGTTTTTATTTACCGTTTATAAACTGGCGCCGATATGCCGCTATTTATGGCCTGTTGCGGTTATTCCGTTCATCGTTTATCCATATACAAAAAGGTTCACCTGGCTTTCGCACTTTGTTCTGGGGCTGTGTCTCGGACTGGCGCCTGTAGGCGCATGGATTGCAGTGACTAATACAGTCAGTATAGAACCCTTTCTTATAGGCGCGGCAGTCCTTTGCTGGGTGGCGGGATTTGATATTTTTTACGCAATCCAGGATTTAGATTTCGACAGGCAAAATAATCTCTTTTCAATCCCCGCCAGGTTCGGCGTC
>JBAZWR010000195.1:0-3727 GCA_041660325.1 Thermodesulfovibrionales bacterium
TGAGAAACATGGAAAGTACGACTACCAGGAACCCTCCGGCCACTACAAATATCCATTGGGCGCTCAAAATCTCCTTCATAAGTATCAAAGGGGTTTTGCCTATTTGGAGCTTATAGTTATCATAAACGATTGTCATGGTATCGGAAGATAGCAGACTTAAGATAAGAGTGAAAATTATGCTTCCCGCTACCATAAATATGAAAAAGCTGAATATGTATTTTCCCTGCAGATCTTTCTTTATGAAATAATTTCTCCTTTTCCAGGTCCTATTCATGTGCATCCCCCTGATTTGTTTCTTTTATATATATTTTTATTTTTGCTTTTTCCCTGAGATCGGAAATCCATTCATTGATAATTTTTTCCTTTTTCTCCTCTGAAAGCTTTGCTCGTATGTCTTGTTTATCATGCTCTGAAGGAAGGCAGGACGGATCGGTCTCTATCTTGTCAAGCCTTACTACAAGATACTTGTCCCCTGATTTTAAAGGTCCGATTATCTTGCCGGCTTCCAATCGGATAACGCTTTCCCGGATATCTGCAGACAGGTCATCGAGAAGGGCGATCTTTTTTTCACCTTTCCAGTAATCGCCCTTTGAGGCTTGCTCAAGCGTGTCGAAACTGAACACGGTTAGATGGAATTTTTTATTAAACGCATTGATACACTTAATGAATTCGCCATCAATATCGGTAGGTTTAAGGGAAGAAATCTTCCGGTCTATGAGCAGCTTGATGAGAGATTGCTCATAGAAATTCTGTATCGACTTTCTGAAAGATTCATCTTTGTCGATGCTTAATTTCCGCGATTCCTGAATAAGAAGCTCTTTTGTGATCAGGGAATTTATGAAATCGGTCTTTGACTGCCCGTGCGGCTGCTTCTGCGAATAGAGTTTCTCAAACTCCGTGCTTGTGATTGTCCTGTCGTTAATGACGATTGCCGCTTCTCCCGGGATATTGCGGCTGCCTATGAGTTCATAACCTATGATTGCAGAGATACCGAGCAGAATAATTACTATATAATAAATATATTTCATAATAAGCGCCTCCACTGAAAAGTATAGCAGGGAGCAGAGAAAAAGTCACCGAAGGCAAAATCATCAGTTGAGTAAAATGAACATAGAAAACGCAGTTAACCACGGAGACACAGAGTTGAAAAGTAAGAGAAAAGGCCGGTATGCATCCATCACCTTGGTGGTGAAATAAAATTATTCGACAACCCATTGTTTTCTCCGTGTCTCTGTGGTAAATGAACTGCTGTTTTTAGGATGAAAGGCAGACATGATAAATCCCGAAAGCTTTCGGGACCTTTCAAATTAAGATTTTGTTTTGCAACGATTAGTTAAAAAATGCGCAAACGACCTCATATCTCTTTTTGCGCTTGGCTATTCTCTTAAAGATCACATTGGTGTCTCTTGAAAGAATTACAGAAATATCAATTAGTTAGTGATATATGTTATAGTGTTACTGTAATAATTTCCTTGACTTTTAAATGAACTTCTTCTAATATTTAATTTAGTAAATATTTAGCTTTATAATATATAATGTATATTAATGTTATTATGAAACGGAAATGGATACTATTTCTCATAATTTTCTTATTCTTGATTCAAGGCGTATTATATGCTAAAGAAACGGATTCCCCACGCTCTTCAAAAAAACATGCTCACAAAAAAATAATTTCTAAGAACAAGCAGTATCAATTAGAGCAAGTAGCAGTCTTCAGGAATAAAAAGAATGCAGAACGCTTTGTCAGGAAATTAAGAAATGAAGGCAAAGAGGTTGTAATCAGGCAAGGCGTCACAAAAGATAAAAAGACGATTTCCAGGGTCTTTGAGAAAAAGTTTAAAGTTTTGTCTGAAACCGGTTTGTCTCAAAGCAGCGTAAGGCATGGGCTTGCTTTGGAGAAAACGGCAAATGGAGAAAAAAATACCGCTATAAAGGCTTTCTTAGCTGACACTCCTGAATCGTCAAAAGACGCTTTAGCCTTGGGAGAAACGAAGCAAATTGCCTCCTTTAGGATTTTTGACAGGATAGAAGATGCGGACAAACTCGCAAGTCAAAAAAGAGAAGACGGTTACACGGTTACGATCCGCAGTAAAAGTGAAAAAGATGGTAGAGTAGTTTACACGGTCTTTGCGGAAAAAATTCCCGATAATCCTAAAGTTGCTATCCCTCCCGGCGAAATTGTAAATGAGGCTGCATCGCAAAAACCATTTATTGAAGAGAACCCCTCGCTAAAAGACGATATCTATTCCGAATATAAGGAGAAGCCGGTTGACGCATTCCCGGCAGCGCCGGCTAAGATTGAGCCGGAAACCGCGGTGGAAAAAATTCCCTTTGAAAGAAAACCGGTTGAAGCGGAAAAAACAGCTATACGGCAAAGTAGTTCATCAAAAGACGCCGCAGTTCCGGGTGAAATAACGCGGAAGAGCGACGTTATTCAGCCTTCGACGGAACAGCCGCCTATCGGCTCTACGAAAGAAAGGTCGTCTTCGGATGCGGAGCTCTTCGGTAAAAAGGGCGGATATGTCCATCCCTTTTTATCCGTTACCGAATTTTATACGGACAATGTCTTTTACTCGAAAAACGACAAAAAAAGCGATTTGGCAACAGTTCTTTCGCCGGGGATATGGTTTACGGTACCCGGTATTTATGAAAAACTTCTGCTTGCCGATACATCAATATTGTCTCCCGGCGGCTTCAGCCTGAGCAGGTACAAACCGGAGACATTCAAACGCTATCAGACTTATTTATTTTACAATGCCGATATCGAGCTGTATTCAAGGGAAACCTCCGGCAATATCGTCAATCATAAACTTGAAGGACTTTTGCAGTACAACCTGAGGGGCGGGCTGACCTTTGAGCTGATTGACCAGTTCCTGGCTTCACATGACCCCAGGGGAACCGGCATATTCCAGGAATTAGATAAATTCAGGACGAACATGGCGGATCTTATTGTTACGTACAATGCCGGCGAAAGGTTTATGCTCCGGCTTGATTATGCGAACTATTTTGTGGACTACACCGCGTTTCGTAACGGCTTCAGAGACCGTAACGACAACACCGTTTCCGCATATGTCTTTTATCGGGTCATGCCGAAAACCTCTCTTTTCTATGAATATGAGTTTGTAGATGTGAGCTACAGAGACAACGTCCTGTCGGACAGCGCCGAACATCATAATTTCCTCGGCGTCCAATGGGATGTTAGCGCAAAATCAAAAGGCAGCGTGAAAGCCGGCTACGGCCTTAAAGACTTCAGCAGATCCGGCATAAAAAACAGCAATGAGTTTATTCTTGAGGCGCAGGTGGACCACAAGTTCACGGCCAAGACGTCGCTGTTGCTCAAGGCTTCAAGAAAAACCAACGAAACGAATATATCAACCACCGATTACATGATATCGGACTTCATAGAAGCTCAATATATACAGAAGCTTACCGGAAAGATTACGGCCAATGCCGGACTCTCCTACGGTCACGATGCTTATCGTGGGGAGTTAACCTTCGGAGGCAGAACGAAGAATCTGAAAGACGATTATATCACCGGGATGCTTGCCCTTCAGTATAAGTTCAGGGAGTGGCTCGAAATGGATACGGGATATCTGTTCAGCAGGAGGAATTCGAGTTTCCCTGAATTCGATTACACAAGCAACACGTTATTTTTGAGGATAACAGGCTCGTTATAACCCCGTTCTTTTGGCCGGAATTTCAACTGCGTTTCCCCGGTTTCTCCTTC
>JBAZWR010000196.1:0-3453 GCA_041660325.1 Thermodesulfovibrionales bacterium
TCAGATCAACTCATCTAATAACGTTTAACTCTCTTTTCTCTGTTCGCCGAGGATATGGCATCCGGTCTGAATCCACTTATAATTGTCCCTTCGACATCAATGACAGGCACACCCCTGCGGCCGCTCTTCTGCATCATCTCCGCACTCTTTGCCTTGTCTTTGTCGATATCATATTCGGTAAGACTTACACCGCTTGAGGCGAGAAACTCCCGCGCTTTTTTACAGTAGGGTCACCAGTCGGTCATGTACATCACAACATTTATATCTCTTGCGTCTCTCAGCTTCGGCCCTGTCCTGCCTGCCTTTTCGATTTTCGTAGTGTCATCTTTCCTTGAAGGCAGCCCTTCGAACCGATTGTTCTTCTTAAGCCTCACCTCCTCGGCATTCGCTCCGGACGGCGGGGTGTCGGAAAAAACCACGTTGCCGTTGCTGTCCTTCCATTTGTAAATCTCGGCTGACGCAAAAGAGGGGAGAAAAAACAGGAATAAAAGCAAAACAGCGAATGAAGCAATAACAGGCAGATGCCGAAAACATGCAAGTTTAAGCAACACTTGCCACCGGCCCCGACTCCATAGTTATGATTAAAGCCGGACTGGAGACAAGTCCGAGTTCTTCAAAATCTTCCCCTTCCAGATGTAGCGCTACAGCCTCCTTGAGATTGGCCACCACTTCGTCGATCGTATTCCCTTGAGTTACAACAGAAATTTCATGACACTCAGCGATGTAATACCTCTCCCCTTTTGTGATAAAGGCCTTGATCGTGTGCTGCAGAGTTTTGTTCATATCTCTCTCCTCGCTGCTATTATAACTCAGGAGCCTTTAAACTGAATCAGCCTTCAATAATCTTCAGCGCCTCCATCCGGCAAACTGTACAACTCATAAACCAGCCTGTCTCCCTTATCAGCACCTTTATTTCATCATGCAGCCAAAGATGAAGTGCGCGAGGTATGAGGCAGCGACTTGAGCAGCGATTTCCGCAGCGACGCCATCTGCCAAAGGTCATAGGCTGTCTGCATATTCATCCACGACTGGGCCGACGCGCCAAAAACAATTTCAAGCCGCAACGCCATCTCAGGCGTTATCGCCCCCCGGCCATTAATGATCTTTGAAATTGTCTTTCGTGTAATGCCAAGGCGTTTCGATGCCTCGGTCAAAGTCAGCCCTAACGGCTCAAACCATAATTCCTTTAGCACTTCTCCCGGATGCGCCGGTTTATGCATACCCATTTCATACCTCCTAATGGTAGTCTTCATAATTAAGGATTTCGGCATTTCCGCCTTCAAACCTGAATGTCACCCGCCAGTTGGCCTGTACAGCAATTGCCCATGTGTTTTTTCTGCTGCCTTTCAGCCGGTGCAGCTTAAGACCCGGCGTATTCATATCATCAATAATAACTGCAGCATCAAGCAAGGTCAAAATCAATTGCAACCGTCCGGCATGTATGGCCTGAATGCCTGATGTTTTACCTGTGAGATAAAACCTTTCAAGGCCCTTGTGTGAAAACGACTTTATCATTTCTTGTAGTGTAACCTGTCAGGTTACATATGTCAACATAGCGAAATATCTTTTAATAAGCAGACCAGTATGACGTACATCATAGACCTCCTTCTGCCATATGAGTTATAACTTAATAAAGAAATAAAAAAGGAGCATTTTATGGAAAGTAAATCAATTTTAGCGGTCTTTGCAGCGTTGTTATTTATTATATCGATGATGGTCGTGTCCGTCTCAACGGCAGGCCATGACATGCATTCACCCCCTGACACCGAGACGGCCTCAGGTACAAACCCGCTTATCGAGGAGATGATCATCCTTGACAACGTCTTCCGTGAGGTGGTTTCTGCTGTTGCGATTGGAGACGGTGAAAGGGTACATAAGTCCCTGCACGCCATGCACGGGACAATGGAAAAGACCCATGAAGGTGTCCATGAGGGAAAGGTAAAGATCCCGAAAAACGCGGACAGGCAGACGGAATTTGTGGATATGGACAAGGAATTTCATCTTAATCTGGAAAGGCTCGCAGAGGCAGGGCAGAAAAATGACCAGGCAAAGATGCTGAGTCTGACCAGGACCCTGCTTGAGGGTTGTGTAAACTGTCACAGGGATTTCAGAAAATAAGCCCGGGTATTTGGAGAATTTCAAAAATATTCTTGACATAAAAATATTTCTGCGTTATATTTTTTCATCATGGTTATAAAGTTAATAGCAGAGGCAATTCTTAAGAGGGCCTGGCATTTCATTGCCGGGGCCGAGGGGGATTTCTATTAGCTGTTAGCAGGACATCAGGGAAAAACTCAAAGGCCACGGAATAAACCCCGTGGCCTTTTTTATTTTGGAGGTGGACAATGAAATGGGACGCAGAAAAATATGATTCGGTGAAGGCCCCGCAGATTGATGCCGGGAGGGAACTGATCGCCTTGACGGGAATACGTAAAAATGACTCAATGCTTGATATCGGCTGCGGTACGGCAAAACTCACACTCGAACTTGCCGGTCTTGCTCCCGGAGGTGAGATTATCGGCATTGACCCTTCAAAAGAAATGATCCTCAAGGCGCTGAAGGTATCTGAGAAGGCGACTAATATAAAGCTTATACACGTCGCTGCCGAGGCGATGGACTTTTCCGGCAGGTTTGACATAGCGTTTTCGAACTCAGCGCTCCAGTGGGTCAAGGACCAGCCTCAGGCGCTTTCCCTGACGTATAAGGCATTGAAAAATGGCGGCAGGATCGCCTTTCAGCTTCCTGCGAAGAATTTCTGCAGCGAGTTTTTCGATTATACGGAAAGGGCGATAGCGCTGCTGAAGTTTGAACGTTTTACTGAGGACATGGAATTGCCGTGGTACCTGCCGACAAAAGAGGAATATGAAAAACTCCTTGGTGACGCGGGCTTCAGGGAAATCAATGTCTTTTACAAAGATTACAGGATCACATTTGATCGCATTGATCAGATTATGGACTGGTGGTCTTCAGCGGGCCTGCGCCCATACCTTGCGGCTTTGCCCGACAGGGAAAGAGGATATTTCAGTTATGCGGTAGCGATGCAATATGAAAATAACTGGACAGGCAGAGGATACGAATTTAATTTTCGCAGGCTCTTTGCCTTTGCGGAAAAGGAGGCATCATGACTGATTTCACAGACAGTAAATGGACAAACGCGGAGTTCAGCCGGAACTATCTGGACAAGGCGGATATATATATTGTTGAGCGCAAAAGGATGTTTTCAATCCTTCGGTCCTTCATGAGTCATTTTCTATCTGCACCGGGTCAAAAGAAACTTCTTGACCTTGGATGCGGAGACGGTATCATCACCTGGGAACTGTTGCAGGTTGACGGCTCGCTCTCGGCCACTCTACTCGACGGGTCGGGAGATATGCTGGAGAAGGCCCGAAAAAGGCTCTCAAAATTCGGCGACTTCCGATATATACAGGCAAGCTTTCAGGAACTGCTCTCGAA
>JBAZWR010000197.1:0-3311 GCA_041660325.1 Thermodesulfovibrionales bacterium
CGGCGAAGGCCGGGGAGCATTGATTAAGGTATGGCTGCACGAGAGGGTAAAGCAGGAAAAGGCCGCTACGGGAAGTGCCCGATAATATAATTTCGTGTTAATTGTATTTTTCGGGTTAATTTCAATATACAATCCTCTCCAGAAAAAGCCCCCTTGCCGGGGCTGTCTGTCCGGCAAGCTTCCGGTCTTTTGATTCGAGGATCTCTTTTATCCCGTCCGGCGGAATCCTTCTCCGTCCGATCTCGACCAGAGTTCCGACAATGTTCCTGACCATATGCCTGAGAAATCCTTTGGCCTCTATCCGGACTCTGATAAAATTTCCGCTTAGCCGGGTTGTCATAAAATCGATCTCCATGATTTCTTCAATGTCCAGCGAAAATACTTCCCTGACGGGATTTTTTATGTCGCTGCCGGCGCCCATAAATGAGGTGAAGTCATGTGTTCCTATAAGTATCCGTGACGCCCGGATTACGGAAGGCATGTCAAGGGGCTGCGGAACCGTCCATGAATATCTGTGCAAAAAAACCGGGGGTTTTCTATCTTTTGCAATAATATAAAAATAGCTCTTTCCGAGGGCGTCGTCTCTCGGGTTAAAGGAATCATGGACTTCGGTTACATCTATTATCCTTATGTCCTCCGGAAGCGTGGCATTTAAAGCCTTTTTTATAGTCGATATATCATGCGCCGATCCCGTTCTGAAAGCCGCTACCTGTGCGAGCGCATGCACGCCTGCATCCGTTCTGCCTGCGCCAAGGACTTTTACCGGTTCGCCTGTGAGTTGCCTTATCCTGTCTTCAAGCAAGCCCTGGACGGTCATCTTTTCCGGCTGTGTCTGCCAGCCGTGGTAGTTTGCACCGTCATATTCAAGTAGAAGCCTTATTTTTCTCATAGTTCACAATATAACACTATGTTAACCTAAACGTTGCATAAACGGCAGGGCAGATACGATGAATCCCGAAAGCTTTCGGGACTAAGGCGACAAATTTATGGGTAAATATATTTAACCTTAGTTAAAGGCATGACAGGTTTAACATCCCCCTCTTGGGATAAGAGGGGGCAGGGGGAGTTACTTGAATAAAATAAAAAGAAGATATTAAAGTAACCCCCTCAATCCCCCTTACCCCAAGGGGGAAGCTTTCATGTGTTTTAGTTTTTGCAGATGAATTTACCAATAAAATTGTCGTAGGCCCCGCAGCGGACGGGGAAATATTATAACTAAAAGAAAATCAGAACAAAATCTATTATTTTATTAATATTTTTAATTTGACAATATATAAATATAATTTATTAAATATACAATAGATTTATATGGGATTCTTCTTCTGAATTAACCTTTAAAAAGGAGCAGAAGTGGGGGGGACCCTTTTAATTTACAGTGACCGCGCGTTGAGTTTAACAACGAAATGCGTTAATCCTTCTCTTTTTTCCGTTAAAAGGCATACAATACCTGATTACCATAAGCCCGAATCTTTTCAGACAAGGAGGCATTAAACAGACGATAGATATGAAAAACAAAAAAATCGTAATTTTATTGGCCCTTTTTTTCTTTATGTTGTCAACCTGGCCGAACTTGCTGCATGCTTCAGAGGCCTTGCTCGAAAGAGGCATTGAGCAGTACAAAAGTGAAAATTATGAGGAGGCCGTTGATATCCTCGTCAATGCCCGGAAACAGCAGCCGGATTCTTCAGTCGCCGCATTCTATCTCGGCATTTCCTATAAGCAGTTGAGAGAATACCGGCTTGCGGAAAAGCACTTGAGGGACTCCATACAACTAACGCCTCCCGTCAAAGACGCCTATCTCGAACTCGCGGAGGTCCTGTTTGTCCTTGATCAGTTAAATGAGGCCGAAGGCTGGGCGCTCAAGTCCGAACAGGAAGGCATAAAGACCGCAAACGCCGTCTTTATGAGAGGACTGATTCTCGCAAAGAGAGACAGGACGGATGAAGCCGTTGCCGCCTTCAATAAAGCAAAGGGGCTTGATAAAGCCCTTTCTCAGTCGGCCGACTTTCAAATTGCTATGGCGCAGATAAAGAAACAGTCCTTTGAAGACGCCAGAAAAAGCTTTAGCGCCATTCAGGAGATAGACCCGACCTCGGAGCTCGCATCTTTTGCAAAGGAATATGAGAAATCCCTTGCGAGGACCCTTGACATGTATAAGCCCTGGCGTTTTTCCTTTGGCTTAGCATATCAATATGACGATAATGTTATTCTCAAGCCGACAACGGACATCACCGGCGTCGATATAACGGGAGAGCGGGACAGCAGCATCATTGCAACTCTTGGCGTAGTATTCAGCCCCAGACTGAAGGGGCCGTTCTTCCTCAATTGCCAGTATAATCTTTACACCGATACATATTTTGCAACCAATTCCCACAATCTTATGACCCATACAATATCAGTGAACCCGGGTGTAAACTTTCAGAAAGGATTCGTATCCTCCCCGGTGTCTTATTCTCATATCTGGGTCCACGGCAGGGAATACATGAGTGTTTTGTCCATAAAACCTGCGGTGCAGTTTGCTTTCAATCCTTCCAATATAGGAAGGATTTCCGTCGGGTATGAAAAAAGAGAGCTTTTCAAGGCCCCTATCGACAGTAATGAAGACAGAGACGGCAACGTCTTCAGCGCTTCAGCGGGTTATATTCACCCCTTTGCTCAAGGCCGCGGTCTCTTCAATGCGCTGTACGAATTTACCGATGATGATACGGACGGGAAAAACTGGGACAACACGGGCAACCGGTTCAGCCTTGGGCTGCTGCTGCCCTCCCTTATATGGAAAACGAACCTTATTCTTTCCGGGGACGCCTTTTTGCAGAATTACAAAAATAACAATACCGTGTTTGGGGGAAAGAGGAGAGACAGGACATATACGGCATCGTCAACCCTTGTGAAAGAGATTGTCAGGGGACTCTACATAAACCTCCAGTATTCCTATACGCGGGCCGATTCCAATATCGCAGTCTACGATTATGACCGTAATATTTATACTGCGGGGATCGAGTACAGATTTTAAGGAGAAAGACCATGGTAAAGTTCATGAAACGGAATAAAGCGTTCAGGCCGGGGAGCCGTCGTATATTTAATGCAGCCGTAATCGGCTCCATGCTCCTCATCTCATATTTACTCTTTCAGGGGTCGTTTGCAATGGCTGCCGAAGCGGTCGGCAAATTCACCCATGTCGAAGGCAAGGTCGATATTCTCAGGGAGGGCGCTTTCCCGGCTATAACGGCTAAAGTGCAGGACCAGCTATATGCAAAAGATATCGTCAGGACAAAAAGCGCTTCAAAGGCCGAGATCATCTTTAAAGATAA
>JBAZWR010000198.1:0-1521 GCA_041660325.1 Thermodesulfovibrionales bacterium
TATTCATGTAAAAGCCTTGCGGCCATGTCCCTGTCTGTCATTATCTTTAACGTTGTATTAAGAATATCTCTCTTTGCCGGCACCGCTTTTTTGGAATAGGCTTGAATGACATCGCCTCTTTCTTTGTCGAAAAGCTCAAAAGCTCCGTGAAGAGTTATTGCTTTAATTGCGCCAAAAAAGCCCCTGCGGTCATATGATACGACTTCAAACCACAGATCAGCCTTGTCTTCAATTAAGACCACTTTTTCCGAAACATCTATGCCGGTGCTATCTCTTATGCCTGCGATCTGCTCCCTGAGTTTATCAATTACGAATGAATTAGCGCATTTCACGCATGATGTGAGGTTCAAGTGAACGGGCCTGTCCATAAATGTATTTATGGCAATGAGGTGCTCGTCGGAAAGAACGCCGAGGCATACGGTCTTTTCATGCGCCTCTGTTCCTGCAGCAGTCTTACAGCCAAGGACGGGACAGGCGACTGAATTCTGAACCTTTTTCAACCTGGCAACAATACCGAAGATATCGCAGTCTTTAATATCAAAGCAGTCCGCCGGGCATTCGGAGACGCAGACCATGCAAAGGCTGCATTTATCCGCATCGATCACTATGTTATCATTAATAGTTATAGCGCCCAAATGGCAGTTGGAAGTACATACATGACACTCATTCCTGTTAAAGCGCATGCGCATACAACGCGACCGGTCAGCAGTAATTGGAAGGTCGGCGCTGCCAAGGGCTTTGTCTATGAGTATGCCTTTAAGCACTATGATACTGCAGAGGCCTTAAGTGTTTCGGGCAGGCTTTCGGGAATATCTGTTTTGTATACAAAAGCAGAAAAGCATCCTGCCAGAGCTCTATAAAAACCGGTCTCTGCCCCTTCCGCCATCTTACCTGCAAATTTATCAGCCCATGAGCGCAGGAAGTTATTCAGGAAAATCTCCTGCGATTCCACAGCGGCAGCGGCTGCCGTCATATTTCCCGCTTCAATAGCCTCTATTTCTTTAAAGACAAGGTAATACATGAACTCAAGCTCAACAGCGACATGATCGGGGACTTCTTTGAAATCCGTGTCTATAACAAGCCCCCTGGATTTATAAAAATCAATTGCAGCCATTGTGGAATCACCCATAAGGCGCCTCTCTTCTTCAAGGTAAACCGAGCCGTAAGGGGCGGCTAAAAGCTCTGAGGGGCCTATAAAAAGCCTTGAATAATCAACAAGAAGCTCTTCATCAGAATATACTTGAAGCAGTTTAATCATCTCTTGAGCATAGTCAGCTGCGCCAGGGCAGAGCTTTTTCAGCGATTCTGCAAGATTATGCAATAAGCCTTCCTGAAATATGTCCCTCTGCGGCTGGTAAAAACATGCTGCCAGCAGCCTGAAGCTGTCACCCCTTAATTTTTCCCGCGAAACAAATTCCTCAATATCCACTTTTACCTCACGTAACCTTCCGGATAGTAGGGGTTTGATTAATCAAACCCCTACTCAATAAAATTTACACTATTTTATCGGCCTTAACAGGA
>JBAZWR010000198.1:1531-3296 GCA_041660325.1 Thermodesulfovibrionales bacterium
TTAACAGGAGCTGCCGCAGCCGTTTTCATTGCCTCGCCCTTGAAGCTCCTGATGTAATACACATTAGGCTGTGTTCCTTTTTCACCAGGCTTTAGAAGGTCGCCCTTGTTGTTCTTGAGCTGTAAGGATTTATGTTCCTTCAGCGCCTTGCTTGGCGCACTGTTGGGGTCTGAAAGGTCACCGAATATGCGGGCGCCTGCAGGGCATGAAACAACACAGTAAGGCAGTTCGCCCTTCTTTACCCTGTGCTCGCAAAAAATACACTTCTCTGTGATGCCGCTCCTCCTTACGCTCTCATATTCCGGGTGCTTGTAGAGTGTGCGGTGAGGAGGGGTATCTCCTGCTGCCTTGGCAACCTGCGCTCCGGAAGCAGTACACCCCTTGATGAGCTCCCTGTCGTCCTTGTAGAACGGATGGACCGTGCCTTCATGGGCGTTGAAACTGATTACACTGTACGCAGCATTGTCCTTCACGGCATCCGGCGTACTATAAGGACATGCCCTCTGGCAGTTCTGACAGCCTATGCAGCGCTCGTCGTTATGCATGGTGATGTTGTCTGCTGTCTTGAACATTGCCTTGGGCGTTACAGGACATGCCTCCACGCACGGCGCATCAGTACAGTGATTGCATAGCACGGGTCTTGCCGTAAATTTCATATCAGGGAATTTGCCTTCTTCCTTCATAATGAAGTCGGCCCAGTTGAAGGTCTGCCCTTTAGTCCTGTCCTGGGTATTATTCTCTGTCTTGCAGGCCAAAGCGCATGCGCCGCAACCCACACATTTCTGCAGATCTATGACCATTCCGTATTTAGGCATTTATTTTCTCCTCCCTTCTCATATCTTTTCGATCTTGACGCCGGTAAAACCGCCGTTGCGGGCAGTGGCTCCGCTCAAACGGTCATAGTCGTCAACCAGCAGTTCATTATTGTTGCCTCCGCGCGGTTGTGCCTTGGCGTAATCCCCGGCAGCCACACGGCCATAGGCCCAGTGGCCCTGGCCGTAGCACTTTGCTACCGTGCCTGGACGTACGCCTTCCCATACGCGGGCCTTGGTGGTGATACTGCCCGAGGTGGAAGTGAGCTTCACTGCGTCCCCGCTTTTAATACCGAGTTTCTTTGCATCCGCAGGGTTGATCTTGACCACATCGTCCCAGCTAACGTCTCCCACGTCCACCTTCTTGAATTCCTGGTACCATGTCGTGTTCTGGCTCCTTCCCTCGCGGTTAAGCCTCGATTTGTAGTCGATAAAAGTAAAAGGATATTCTTTGTCGCTACCGTGGCGTTTGGGAGATTCGTAGTGCGGCACGAAGGCCAATTCTCCCCTGGCTTCATAGCCGCTGACCTGCAGAATGTCGTCAATCGTGGTGTTGTGCTTTTTGGCATGCTCGCCGAGGGCCTTCTTCATGGTCTCGCTGTAGAACTCGAATTTTGTGGTTTCGGTCTTGAACTTACCTTCGAACTTCTTGGTTTCCGCATTATCCTTGCCCCAGTTCTTCTTGTATTTATACGTCTCGGAGTTGTAGACACCCTTCTTCCTGAACTCCTCCCAACCGGCAATCTGGTCGCCTTTCATCTTCTCTTTCCCGTTCCAGACCTTCTGGCTGGAGATCCTGGCGGCGATCTCTGCAAACTCGGCAGCGTTGACCGGTTTCTTCCTGGTTTCAGGGTCTTCAAAAGAGGCATAGTAGTCGTACAGATTGGCAAACCCTTTGGACTTCAACTTCTCGGCCAGAAGCCACATGACCTCGACCTCCTCGGCCTTGGCCT
>JBAZWR010000199.1:0-3274 GCA_041660325.1 Thermodesulfovibrionales bacterium
GCAAAATCACCAGGCTTGACATTAAAACCTTTATCCTGCATCCTCTTAATACTTTCAAGAGCGAGTAGGCTGATTTGTCTGTGCCATTTCCCGGAAGCATGAGCATCACCTTTGATGCCAAAGTCTGTCACTATTTCAGCTTCATTTATTGGCTTTTTGCGAACACCCTTTTTATCACTTATGTTAATAGAAATTACCCTGCCTTTCACAATAAACATATCTCCATCGCTAAATGCTTAAAAATGTATTTTCCTGCCTGTCAAAAAAACATGTTGTATTTGGAGCATTTAATATATTTTGTAATATACACCTTTATGGGGCAAGCTTCAAGCGCCTGTTTCAAGGAAGTACAAAATGGGCGTGTAAATCTCACAGGACTATTTCTTTCTATGAGCACTCCTCAACTGATACTTAATATGACATGTTTGTGAACTCAAACCCTATCTATTCACTTTTTTTATATATTGCACCGAAGAGATCAATGAGCTTATCGAGTCGCAGAACTAAAAATCCAGAGGAGGCTTGTACTCCCATAACCCATGCGGCACAAAAGTCCGTTTTCGTCTAAGGCAATTCGTAATTTTGTCTATTTTTCCCCGAGTAGCTATAATAGAATATGTTTTATTATATTTTAATAACAAAAAGCAAAACGGAGGCGGTCTGACATGCTTAAGAAAAAGGCAAAATACGTTGTTGCAGTCGTAGGGGCAACCGGCGCGGTCGGCAATGAGATGATTAAAACCCTTGAGACGAGGAAATTCCCTATTGAAAAGCTCCGGCTCTTTGCATCCGAACGGTCGGAGGGTAAAGTCCTCGAATTCATGGATACTGAAATAAAAGTGGAAGCGATCAATGAGGATTCTTTTAAGGGGATTGATATCGCGCTCTTTTCGGCAGGCGCGGAGAGGTCAAAGATATGGGCCCCGGTGGCTGCAAAATCAGGCTGCGTGGTAGTGGACAATTCAAGCCAGTGGAGGATGGACCCGGAGATTCCCCTTGTTGTTCCCGAGGTCAATCCGCATGATCTGAAATGGCATAAAGGCATCATAGCAAATCCTAACTGTTCAACCATTCAAATGGTGCTTGTTTTAAAGCCCATACATGACGCCGCAAAGATTAAAAGGGTAGTTGTAACAACCTTTCAAGCCGTCTCCGGGACCGGTCAGAAGGCTATAGATGAACTTTTGCGCCAGACGACCGACCTGCTTAATTTCAAGGAAATACAATGCAATGTCTATCCTCATCAGATAGCATTCAATGTGCTGCCGCATATCGACAAATTTCTTGAGAACGGGTATACGAAGGAAGAGATGAAGATGGTGAATGAGACTAAAAAGATCATGGGCGACAATTCAATACGGCTTACCGCTACGACCGTCCGTGTGCCTGTTTTCAGGTGTCATTCCGAAAGTCTGAATATAGAGACCGGGAAAAAATTAACACCCAATGAAGTAAGGGCTGTTCTTTCAGCGGCTCCCGGAGTAATAGTCTACGATGCTCCGGACAAGAATATCTATCCGGTCCCGATTGATGTGGCAGGAAAGGATGAGACCTATGTGGGAAGGATAAGAGAAGACGATACCATTGAGAACGGGATCAATTTATGGATTGTCGCGGATAATCTCAGGAAGGGCGCAGCCCTGAATGCGGTCCAGATAGCGGAGAAGCTCATCGAAATGGGAGGTTAAATAAAACGGAATTGCAAAAAGTCGACTATATCATCTGCGGTGATTATGTCCTTACGATGGACGAAAACCTCGCCATAACAGAAAAAGGCGCTGTTGCAGTAAAAGAAAAGCAAATCCTTGAAGTCGGAAAAACAGATGAAATCCTGAAAAGATACACCTCCGTGAATATCATGGAAGGAAAGGGCAGGGTTGTTATGCCCGGGCTGATCAATACCCATACCCATGCGGCGATGGTTTATTTCAGGGGCATTGCCGACGACCTTCCGTTGACTGAATGGCTTAATAACCATATCTGGCCGGCAGAGAACAAATGGCTGAGTCCGGAATTCATATCGGACGCAATAGAACTTGCCTGTCTTGAAATGCTCAAGGGCGGCATTACAACCTACAATGATATGTATTTCTTTGAAGACGCAGCCGGTAAAGCCGCGAAAAGAATCGGCATGAGGGCAGTATTGGGTTCGGGAATACTTGATTTTCCGAGTGTTTCGGCAAAAACTACTGATGAATATCTTGATAATGCCGAACGCTTTGTCCATAACTGGAAAGGAGACGAACTCATTACACCCTGTATCGCTCCTCATGCGCTCTATACCTGCGGTACTGAAACACTAAAAAAGTCCAAGGCAATGGCCGGGAAGCTTGATGTGCCTTTGCATATTCATCTTGCTGAAACTCGATGGGAAGTTGAAGAAATAAAGCTCAGATACAAAATGAGACCTGTTGAGTATCTTGCGGACCTCGGTTTTCTGGATGAAACCGTTTTAGCCGCCCATTGCATATGGCTTGAGGATAACGAAATTGAGTTGCTTGCCAAACATAAGGTCGGGGTATCTCACTGTATGGAAAGCAACCTAAAGCTCGCTTCAGGGTTTGCGCCGGTTGCGACAATGCTTGCGGCGGGAGTGAAAGTGACATTCGGGACCGACGGCGCTGCAAGCAATAACGACCTCAACATTCTGAGTGAAATGTCAACGACCGCAAAGGTCCATAAGGCCTTGTCAAATAACCCGACGGTGCTTGATGCAAAAACAATCGTCCTTATGGCAACGAGATGGGGAGCGGAAGTGTTGGGTCTCGGAAGAAAGGTCGGTAGTCTGGAAAAAGGTAAAACCGCCGATGTTATCTCAATCAACCTTGCAAAGCCGCACCTTACCCCTATTTACAATA
Organism: Thermodesulfovibrionales bacterium; assembly: GCA_041660325.1. GTDB lineage: Bacteria > Nitrospirota > Thermodesulfovibrionia > Thermodesulfovibrionales > SM23-35 > DYFC01. Next base: position 2,859 of record JBAZWR010000199.1, read on the forward strand.
TATATTCACATATAGTCTACGCTGCAATGGCCTCTGATGTTGATTTTGTTATGGTCAACGGAAAGATAGTCGTCAACAACGGCGGACTTCTTACCGCTGATGAAACGGAAATACTTTTCAAGGCACAACAATGGTGTGAGAAGATAAGGAATAGTTAGTTAGTCGGATGAAAGGCGGACATATATAGTAAACCCGAAAAATGCAATTAGACTGTCAGAGAAACTGCTGATGTATAAAATAAATTTATTTTAGACGTCTGCTGTTTTTGTGTAAACGCGATTTATATTTCTCTTCTCCCTTCCAATGCCTTGCCGAGAGTCACTTCATCCGCAAATTCAATATCGCCGCCTATAGGCAGTCCGTAAGCGATCCGCGTTACTTTTACAGGAAATGGCTTTAGCGTTTCCCTGATGTAC
>JBAZWR010000200.1:0-3172 GCA_041660325.1 Thermodesulfovibrionales bacterium
GAAACTCATGAACAGGACCTACACTAAGGACGATCTTACTAAGAAGATAGCCTTGTTAAGAGAAAAAATCCCTTCTGTTGTTCTCAGGACGTCTCTGATCGTCGGGTTCCCCACGGAAAGTGAGGAGGATTTTCAGGAGCTGACGGACTTTGTCCGACAGACGCGGTTTGATCACCTCGGCGTTTTTGAATATTCGCCTGAAGAAGATACAAAGGCCTTTTTCTTCAGACCTTCCGTGCCTGTTACGATACGGAAGAAAAGGAAAAAAGTCCTGATGGAAATTCAGAAAAGCATTGTTAGCGAGAAAAATAAGGCATTAAAGGGCAAAATATTTCCCTGCCTGATGGAACTGCCTGTTGATGAATACGGCGCAGTCTGGACGGGAAGAATCTACAGCCAGGCGCCTGAAGTCGACGGCATCGTTTATGTAACAGGCTATGAAGCAAAGATGGGGAAGGTTGTAAATGTTAAGATCAGAAAATATAAGGACTACGACTTCTATGGAGAATGTGTATAGATATGTTCCTTGAGATACTTGCCTGTATATGATTCTTTCACGTTGATTATCTTTTCCGGTGTTCCTTCAAAGATAATCCTGCCTCCTTTGTCACCGCCCTCCGGCCCCAGATCGATAATCCAGTCCGAAGCCTGAATAACATCGAGGTTATGTTCAATGATGACGACGGTATTACCGGCGTCTACAAGTCTCTGCAGCACCTGAAGCAATGCCTCAACATCCCTGAAATGCAAGCCGATCGTAGGTTCATCAAGAATATACAATATGTCTTCCCTGTCCCTGTCCCCTGTGGTAAACTCTGCGCAGATCTTGAGCCTTTGAGCTTCACCCCCCGAAAGGGTCGTTGCAGGCTGGCCGAGTCTCAGATAGCCAAGTCCTATATCCTGCAGGAGGAAAAGCTTGCTGATAATTTTCGGTTCTTTATGAAAAAAATTAATTGCCTCGTCAACGGTTAAATTTAATACATCATCAATATTCTTGCCCCGATATTGTATACGCAAAGCTTCCGGTTTATATCTTTTACCATGGCAGTCCTCGCATTTAATATACAGGTCTTCAAAAAAATACATTTCCATTTTTTGATAACCTGCGCCTTTGCATATCTCACACCGGCCACCGTCTACATTAAAGGAAAAAAAACCCGGTTCGTATCCGTATGCCCTTGCCTCAAGCTGTTCTGAAAAAAGCTTTCGTATATGATCAAAAACCTTTAAATAGGTTGCAGGGTTTGATCTTGGGCTGCGACCGATCGGGGCCTGGGAAATAAGCTTGACGCCTTTCAGGAATTGCAGACCGTCTATATTTTTATATGGCAGGGGCAATTCAAATTCTTCCTTCATTTCTCTCGCGATTGCATAGTAAAGAGTCTTTACAATCAGACTGCTTTTACCCGATCCGGATACTCCGGTGACTGTCGTCAAAGTATGGAGGGGAATCTTTATGTCGACGGATTTAAGATTATTGCCAGCTGCACCACAAAGAACAACCTTTCTGCTCCCGCATACGGATTCTGTTTTCCCGCTTTTAAAAGGAGGTTCTATAACATCCATGCCCGTTATATAGCGTGCCGTCCGCGTGTCCGTTTTAAGGAAGTCTTCTTTGGTCCCTGAGAAGACAACCTCCCCTCCCATATGTCCGCCTCCAGGACCCAGTTCAACAACCCAGTCTGCAGATTCTATAATCTGTTTGTCATGTTCAACAACAATGACCGTATTCCCGAGTTTCGACAGATCCATCATAATCCCGGCGACTATTTCCGTATCCCTGGCATGAAGACCTACTGTCGGTTCGTCAAGCACATAAAGCGTTCCTGTCAGGAGTGAGGCGATCTGATTTGCAAGGTTCACCCTCTGGTATTCACCACCTGAAAGTGTTCTTCCCTCCCTGCTCAGACTTAGATAATCCAGACCAACACGCTTCAGGAAATCGAGTTTCACCTTTATCTGTCTCAATATCTCCTTGGCCATGTCCCTTTGAAACGGTGAGATGCCAAGATGTTCAAATATCCGTTTTGTATCTGCAACAGGCAGTGCGCAAAGGTCTGCTATATCCAGACCGTCGATCCTATATGCCAGAGCATCTTCACTCAACCGCTTGCCCTTGCATCGCGGACAGGTAACAGGTCTTCTGTACCGGCTTAAAAAGACCCTGATATGGAGTTTATACCTTTTTCCCTCCATCTCCTCAAAGAAAGCATTAATTCCATAGAGCTTTGAAGTTCCTTTGAATAATATCTCTTTCTCCCGTTCAGTAAATTCCAGGTAGGGTTTATTAAGATTAAGACCTTCTTTTGAGGCATTTCTGAGAAGCTGCTGTTTCCACCACTCATAAGAAGGTTTATCCCATGGATCAATAGCCCCATTTGATATAGAAAGGGTTTTATCAGGGATAATCAGCTCTTCGTCATACCGGAGAATATTTCCAAAGCCCTTACAGTCCGGGCACGCGCCGACAGGATGGTTGAAAGAAAATAGAAGCGGATACGGCTTTTGCACTTGAATATTGCACCCCTCACAGGCATTCTCCGAGGAAAAATCAAGGGACTTGGGACCTTCAGCGGTTATAAGTACGATTCCAATCCTGCCGTTTCCTTCTCTCCATGCCAGTTCAATAGAGTCTGAAAGCCTTGGTTCATCTTTGATGATAAGCCTGTCAAGGACGATTTCAAAGGATGATGGTTGAAGGATGACTGTTGCATCTTGAATATCCACAATTTCCCCGTCATGCCATATCCTGTAAAAACCCTTTTTCTTTAATTCATCAAGTGAAGTGTCAATCTTAAAAGTTACAATAGCCTTTTCGCCGGAATATTTTTCAATAAGCTCCGCAACAACCTGTGAGGTATCCCACATCCGTATTTCCTTCCCACAGTTTGGGCAATAAGGAGTAGATATTTTTGAGTAGAGGAGCCTGAACAGGTCGTAAATCTCCGTGAGAGTCCCCACGGTAGAACGGGAACCACGCACAGGATTTTTTTGCTCAAGGGCAATAGCCGGTCTGATATTACGGATTGCTTCAACATCGGGTCTGTCCATCTTTTCAAGAAAAAGCCTGGCATATGTAGAGAGAGATTCAATGAATCTCCATTGGCCTTCAGCAAATATGGTGTCAAAGGCGAGCGAAGACTTGCCGGAACCCGACACCCCTGTTATTGCT
>JBAZWR010000201.1:0-2977 GCA_041660325.1 Thermodesulfovibrionales bacterium
AGCTGTTTTTCCAACAACATCATTTCTGACGCCTCTACATTCATTTCTTTACTGTAAAACTGGCAGGTTTTCCTTCCCTCTTTTTTAGCTGTCCCAAGCGCCAATCCTGCAGCCTTCAGCAGTTCGGAAGCGCTATTTCCGTCATTAGGATATAGTGAGACGCCGGTGCTAAAGGTCAGCGCCAATTCATCTCCAGCGATATTTAAAGGGTATGATATATCTTTTATGATCTTCTCTAAAACCATAACGATATCATCAGGATGGGCAACATCAATAAGCGCTATCCCGAATTCATCGTTTGAAAGACGGGCTATGGTATCTCCTTTTCGGACAGAGGTTGAAAGTCTTCCTGCGATCTCCTTTAAAACTCTGTCCCCGATCTCGGATCCATAGGTATCGTTTATGGACTTAAACCTGTCGATATTAGTGATTAAAACTGAAACAATTCTTGACGTAGGTTCTGCCCGTGCTATGGCCTGGTTGACCCTGTCAAGAAAGAGGTTTCTGTTGGGAAGGTCTGTTAACTCATCATAATATGCAAGATACTGAAGCCTGTCTTCCATATGTTTTCGCTCGGTAATGTCCTGTACAGTTCCTGTCATACGGACGGGATTGCCATGCTCATCATAAGTAGCTTCTCCCTGCTTGTGAACAAAGCGGATTGAGCCGTCAGGGAGTACTATCCTGTGTTCAATGCTGTATGATTTTTTCTCATCTAATGCTTGCTTCTCCGAATTTTTAATCAATTCTCGATCGTCAGGGTGGACTGACTCCAGAAACGCATCATATGTTGCACCGAATGCCTGAGGAGTTAAACCAAAGATACGATAAATCTCATCAGACCAGTACAATTTATTTTTTAGTAAATTCCAATCCCAACTTCCTAAGTGGGCAATTCGTTGTGCGTTAGCAAGACTGGCTTCACTCTTCCGCAATGATTCCTCAGATTTTTTGCGTTCAGTCATGTTATACAAGGTAGATCGGCTCATTTGGTAATTGCCGGATGCGTCCTTTATTGCAGTCGCGCTTATGAGTATATTCATTATAGAGCCATTCTTACTGATTAGGTCGATATCTACGTCATTCACCCAACCCCTCTCTTTAAATTTAGGGAAATTATCTTTAAAAATCTGTAAACTTTTTGGTGTGATAACGTCAGCGAAATTCTTCTTCCCGATAACTTCTTCCCTTGAGTATCCCAACCATGAAAGTTCAGTGTCATTTATTCGAATGAATACCCCATCTTTGTCCAAAGAATGGTAGCCGCAAGGCGCATTATTATATAGGTCTTCTATCTCATCTGCCGAGATGCGCAGCATTTTCTCAGCCTTCTTTCGTTCGGTTATATCTATTAACATTCCAGATATGACTTCATCATCAAGGGTTGCATTTAAGAGGATGTCTTTTGTTGTTCCTGCACTTGTTAATATCTCAATTTCAAAGTTATCTACTTTTCCCTTCCTCTTAAGATTATTGATCAAAATATTTCTCTCTTCAGGATTTTTGTATACAGACGGAACAGATTTAGTCATCATTTCTTCCGGCGAATGGAATTCAAATATCTTTGCCAAAGCATCATTTGCAAAAAGAAAATTACCTTTAAGATTGGTTTTATATATTCCTACCAAGGCGTTATCTACGAGGGTTCTGTATTTTTTCTCTGACTCTTTAAGTGCTTCCTCAGCCCGCTTGTGTTCGGTGATGTCGCGTATGTTACATTGAATCACTTTAGCACGATCAGTGAGATATATCTCCGTGTCGATTTTCTGCCCTATTTTATTTTCTACCAACACATCATAGTAATGGATAAATCCAACTTCATTCAACTTCTGAATAATCTCCTGAAGATCTTCAATATCTTTCAGCAGACCAATATCTCTGAGTTGTTTCCCGATAATCTCCTTGCTGGAATAGCCCAATAACTCCTCGATGGCCGGATTAACATTGATCACATTTCCATTCTGTTTATCCATCAGCAAGATCCCATCTTTCGATGTTTCAAAGAGGCGTCGGTATCGTTCTTCGGATTCAATCAGCTTTTCTTCCATTTGTTTGCGCTGGGTGATTTCTCTATCAATACTCTCTATCATCTCGTTCGTGACTTTTTTCAAAGCTTCCAAGAGTTCTACTTTTGATTCTCCGGACACTCGGGCACTAAACTTACCGATTGATACCCTGTGCAACACATCAAAATGTTCCGCAAGAACCATTGCAAATTCATGAGACTGATCAACTATTTCCCCGATGTTTTTGGCCGTTATATTAACCATATGTTTTAATTTTGAAATTATCTCAATTCCGGATTCTTCGGATATTCTTACGTCAGGATCTCCGGAAGATATTTTTTTTAGTGCCTCGAAAACCTCGAATAAGCTTATTGACAGTTCCATGCTGAGACTTTCCGATTCTTTTTCCATATCTGCAGCAGTTTTCTTGAACTCTTCGAATTGTGCATTTATAAAATTAAGAGTTTCTTCCAATTTAATACTTTGTTGGCGTAACTCGATTAGTTCATTTAGAAGTTGTTTTTTCGTATAATGTTCGTTTTCCATATCGGTTATTTCCTAATATTGAGATCAGATTTAAATATCTATCAATTAACAATTCTAATAAAGACAATTATATCAACTTATAAATTTGTTTTCTATGGGAAGTATTTCCTGTCGGTCACCATCTCCAGGTGCTATCAGTTATTGACGGCAATCAGCAGGCATCAGAAATCTTTGAAAATGCGTCTTTCTATGTGAATCAAACTTTTCGGATGTGTGCTCTCCAATGCGCAGTATAGGGAGAAAGTGAGATAGGTCTTGAATGATACGAAATCTCTCTTCTTATGTGAAGTTTTGAACTGATACTTAATCTGACGTGCCTGTAAACTCAAATCTTATCTATTACAACTTATGGTTTTATTAATCTCTCTATTTTTCGTGCATTCCTTTAGAATAAAATAATATATATATGACGAGTGAAAGCGATA
>JBAZWR010000202.1:0-2952 GCA_041660325.1 Thermodesulfovibrionales bacterium
CTCTGCATTTATGTGATTGAAATATAATCCTTTGTCGCATTATAAGACTTTTCATCGTGTCTGCCCTGCTGTTTATGCAACGTTTAGGTTTACCTAATCATTGAAAAACGAGTTTTCAATTTTATGCAACTGGTTGGTTTATTCAAACAAAATAACGCTCTTTAAAGAATCCCTTGCCTCCGCCGTCAGCCTGAAAGCCTCCGCAGTCTCTTCAATCGGAAACCTGTGGGTGATAAGCTTTTCAGCCTGTACGGTTCCTTCGGCAATAATATCAAGCGCATCCGCCGTATCGGTCGGGCCGCAGGAATAACTGGTGATTAAATTTATGTCTTTGAAATAGAGATCATTGGGGTTAATGGTAAGTTGTTCTCCCGGTTTGGCCGGAGTAAACAGCACAACTTTTCCGCCGGCGCCTGCCGCAGATAAGCCGTGCCTCATTGCCTCGGAACTATTAGGCCCGACAATTACCAGGTCTGCCATAGTTCCCTCGGTCAAATCTTTCAGCGCATCGATGAGGTCGTCTTTTGATACATCGATAACCTCATCAGCGCCAAATTTTTTTGCCATATTAAGCCTGAAAGGTATCATATCGGCTCCTATGATTCTTTCTGCGCCGTATTTTCTTGAGAGCAGGATATGCAATTGACCCATAACGCCAAGACCGATAACCAGTACGGTATCGCCATTCCTTATCTTCGCTCTCTTCAACGCTTTGACAACGCAGGCAGAGGGTTCTATAAATGTCCCGTCCTCAAAACTCAGGTTATCGGGCAGGTTCAGGGTATCGTTTTCAAGATTGATTTCCGGGATTAAGATGTATTCAGCAATACCACCCGGTTCTATCTTTGTATTTTTCCAGGTCTCACACTGGACATAATCTCCGCGCCTGCAATGTCTGCAGGTAAAGCACGGCGCATGGTGATGGGTAAAAACCCTGTCGCCGGCTTTAAAAGATGTGACTTCATTGCCGACCTCGACAATTTCTCCGGAAGGTTCATGCCCCAAAACCAATGGCGCCTTCTTCTCGATATACCATGGCATAACATCACCGGAGCATATGCCGCATGCCTTTGTTTTGAGGAGCGCATCCCTCGGGCCGATGCGTGGAATTGGAACGTCCTCTATACGGATATCGTGGAAACTATATAATTTGGCGACTTTCATGAGATAATTTTCCCATCAGTTGGTTGTGTATAAATATTCATCTTAATTCGAACCTATGATAATTTTACGGGTAAATCCATCCGTAAAAGCTTTGATGCATGATAGCTTCCCCCTTGGGTTAAGGGGGATTGAGGGGGTTACTTTAATATTTTCTTTTTATTTAATTCGAGTAACTCCCCCTTGCCCCCTCTTATCCCAAGAGGGGGTAGTTCATTTGTGTTTCTTTTCTATTATATCTTTTTTAAGATTTCTTATGACCGTCTCCGATACAAGACCGTTAAGTGTTCCGGTCAATGTTCCGGCAAGTGTTATGACCGGTGCGATAAACAGGACTGCCTCCATCCTCTGTATAATAAGAAAATAAGCAAGAATCAATTGTGTCATGTTATGTATGAATGCGCCGATGATGCTAAGACCTACCGCACTGAATAATCTTGGGGTAAGTAAAACTACGACGCCCATTGACATAGTACTCAAAACGCCGCCGCCGAGGCTTAGGATAAATGCCGGCCCCGGAAAAGTCCCTGTAAGCAGCGATGAAATAATCACCCTTACGAGAGTCACCAGCATAGCCGTTCTGAAGCCATACAGCAACAACGCTATAACAGTAATGACATTTGCAAGACCGAGCCTCATCCATGGTATAGGTGAGGGAAGCAGACTTTCTATGCCGTGGATCCCGATTGCAAACGCGGAGAGCAGGGCGATACGGTATTTATCCCGTAATTGCATCAGGACCGTCCTTTTGCCTGTCTTTATCCCCTACCGTTACAACAACCCGGTTGGGCAGGCATACGATTGACCCGCTATGAATCCATCCCTGCTTTATGCACAATTTGTTGCTGCATGGAGAATCCGTAATCCGCACCGCGTGGTCTTTTATTTCGATGGTTGTATTTCCTGCCGGGCCCTCCACTGAAAGTATCCTGTTTTTATCGAGAGGCAGGATGTAGACGGGTTTACCGTTTACTTCAACCAGTACCGATCTGCTTTGGGGCATAATATCTTTTATGAAAAAGATTCCGGATAGAGAAACGGATAAGAGGAGCAAAAAAAGTATCCTGTCGGCGCCTGTAGTATTAAGAAGGATTTTTCTGAAACTCAATTTTTCCTCTTAGGTTGGGAGTTATATGAGTTGTCCCATAACTGTCGATCATCATCCCGCTGAAGCCCGTTTCCTTGAAAACCGCCATGCCTTTTTCAGGACCGAGGATGAATATCCCTGTTGCAAAAGCATCCGTGAATACACCTTCTTTCGCTATAACTGTTACACTGCGGCAGCCTCCGGCAGGATACCCGGTCTTTGGGTCGAGCAGATGATGGAATTTTTTCCCGTTGCTTATGAAGTATCTTTCGTAATCTCCGGATGTGGATATGGCCATATCCGTAAGTTCCACGGTTGCAATGACGTCATCCTTGTCACCCTTTGCATCGGGATTTCTTATGCCTATCTTCCAGGGCTTCCCATCGGGTTTTAATCCGAATGCCTTAATATCTCCTGCAATGGCTACAATCCCGGCATGTATGCCCTGCTTTTTCAGCGTTTCTACTGCCCTGTCTGCCGCGTATCCTTTTGTTATTCCACCCGGGTCGATAAGCATTCCCTTGCGTTTCAGATAAACGCTGGATTTGGCATTGTCTGTCAGCAACTCCCTGTAGTTTATAAGGGAAAGCTTCTCCCTGATCTTTCCGTCATCAGGCCTGATATGTTTATGAAAATCATACATTGATGTGAGCGGACCTATCGTTATATCGAAAGACCCCTTCGTTTTTTCCGAAACATAGAGA
>JBAZWR010000203.1:0-2932 GCA_041660325.1 Thermodesulfovibrionales bacterium
CCTGTGCCATTGGTCCCTCCTGAATGAAATACGCCGCAACATATATACAAGGTAACAGGGATATTAACCCGAAAAATGCAATTAAACCGTCAGAGAAACTGCGGATGTCTAAAATAAATTTATTTTAGACATCCGCAGTTTTCGGGTTAATATTATTATATACTGACACAACCCTTTGTTTGACGGTATATCAGAAAATAACCTTAAGGACCTCATCTATATCCTTCAGGCTTTTAATAATTTCAGACGCCTCTGCAGGGTTTAGTCCGTCAATCCTTATCCCGGATATTATTTCACAAAAGCCGTCAAAGGCGTCTTTTACATTTAAGTCGTTATCCATATGTTTGACAAAAATTCTTTTCAGTCGGTTATCCGAATGTCCGCTTTTTCCCGGCGGCGAAGAGGACGGTTTTTTATTTAAAGCTTTCTCTATCTGTTTAACCGTCTTCTGTAACCCCCTCAGTTTATTCGCGGATGCCCGCATGTTTTCGTCCGAATAATTCATCCTTTCGCGGTAGTTCCCGTAGATCAGGAAGAACCGTATTTCAGACCGGTTATATCCCTGTTTTTTGAGGTCATCGATATAAAGTATATTCCCTTTGCTTTTCGACATCTTCCGGCCGTCCACATAAAGATGATTGCAGTGCAGCCAGTATCTTGCCATAGGATAAGGTCTGAAGGATTCAAGAATCGCCAGGTTATAGTCGTGATGCCTGTAAAGGTTGTCTATCCCGCCGCAATAAATAGACAGGGTCTCATTGAAATATCTGACGACCATTCCGGGGTCCTGGACATTCCAGGACGGCCTTCCTTTACCGATACCCATATCCCAGTAATAGCGCTCGCCAGGCTTATACCCATGCCATAAGATGAAGTCTCCAAGGTTCCATTGAACGCCCGGATATGTATCCTTGTGAAAACGCTTTTTGCGGGCAGGCCAGCGCGACATGTCGAGGCCGTAGAGTTTTCCGAACCCCTGAAATTTTAACGGATCAAAATAGACATTTCCCTTGTGCCGGTATGCAATACCCTCTTCGAGCAGCTTTTCTATGATCTTCACCGACTCATGGACGCTTTCCGACGCTTTGGGAAGGTAATCAGGAATCTTCATGCGCAGCAGTTTCATTTCGTGGAGAAAATGTTTGATGTTTTTTCCCGTAAGATGAGACAGCGTCAGCTTTCTCTGTTCAGCTTCCCTTATCGCCTTATCCTCAAGATCAGTAAAGTTCATCCCCCTCCTGACGGAAAACCCTGAATATTCGAGGTACCGTTCGAGTATATCTTCAAAAAGAAAGGTCCTGAAATTACCTATATGGGCCCTCTGGTAAACCGATGGACCGCAGGTGAAGATCGTTACGACTTTTTTGTTTACAGGATGAAAAACCTCCGTCTTCCTGCCCAGCGTGTTGTAAAGCTTTAACATATCCTTTCTCCTCATCTATTACTTCAGCTTCAGATATTTCCAGTGTCCCTTATGGAATCTCCATGTCATGAGCAGACCCTGTGCGGTCATCGAGGTTATCATCGCAACCCAGACGCCGGATGCTCCATAATTCATTATAACAGCAAGGAAGTACGCAAGGGGAAGCCTGATGAACCACATAGCCGTGATTATGATCCACATAGCGCCCCTTGTGTCGCCCGCTCCCTGAAGCGCGCCTGCCAGAATAACGCTCAAGGCCATAAAGGGCTCCGACAGCATATTGATCCTGAGATACCTTGTTGTTTCCTCAAGAACGGCATGGTCTTGTGTGAGGACTGAGGCGACCGTTCCGGCATAGATAAAAAGTATGCAAGCCATAGAACTCATAAGCATTACTCCCGTCATGGCTATCTTCCATCCTAAATTTTCCGCGCGCTCATAGTTTTTTGCCCCAAGGTTTTGCCCTATTAATACGGACGCCGACATATTAAGGGCAAAGGCCGGAAGATAAACTATCGCCTCTATCCTCAATCCGTTGGTAAGAGAGGCAAGCGCCGTAACACTTGCGTCTCCCAATCTGCCAAGAATGTTATAAAGGGCGATGCTCCCGGCATTCCAGGCTATCTGGAGCAGGGCTGAAGGCCAACCGATGCGGAGAATCTTTTTTATAGTGGACGCCGCGATACCCCATCTGCTCAGATAAAAGTTTTTCCACTTCGCTGTTGAAAAAAACAGGAGATTAATCATCATCCCGACCGTTACCGACGAGGCCGTAGAGACGGCAATGCCGATGTAGCCCATTTTTGGAAACGAGAACATACCGAAGACAAGAAGAAAGTCTCCTATAATATTTATGACGGCTACAAGAAACATGGTGAACAACGGTTTTTTCACCTCGCCGCTTGCACGGAATATTGCATTTGAGACAATCAGGATATAGTTGGGTCCCAGAGCCAGGGCAAAGACCTTAAAAAAATTTTCCGAAATATCTATGATTGTTGGCGGAAACCCGGACAGGGAAAGTATTTCATGATTAAATACGAGTCCGGTTGCCGTTAATCCGAGGGCAATTACGATGCTGAAGATCAGAGACTGTTTTGACACATTTAGGGCTTCCCGCCTGTTCCCCGAGCCGGTTGCCCGTGAAACCAGAGCTATGGTCCCTATGCTGACTGCATTTGCAATAATGATGATAAAAAAATAGATCTGGCTTATAAAACCGACCGCTGCCTGCACCTCGGGATTAATAAGCCCTGCAACATAAACATCGGCAAAGCCGACAAAAAAATTGAATACCATGATGAGAAACATAGGCCATGAAATATGCCAGATGTTCGACCAGAGGTTTCCTATAGTGAGATTCGATGGTTGGTTTTCAAGGGGTTTAAGCATATCTTTCATTTTACAATAAACTAAAACCCCTGTGTCTGAGGCGGATCAAGGGAGAAAAGCAATTGTACTTAAAATCTTATAGCGGTTTGCCCGATTCCCGGAAGATAAGTGCTTTTG
>JBAZWR010000204.1:0-2913 GCA_041660325.1 Thermodesulfovibrionales bacterium
CGACAGTATTGCACTTCGCCTTGCGGGAAAGGCCTATTTTGCGACACTCGGTTGGAGCAAGGTAGGGTTTACGGTGACCGGAACAGACAGAAACGGCAAACCCGTCTATATCGGCGGGCCTCGCGGTGCGATTGAGCGCAACGCTGTCCGGTACTATTTGGCTATCCAGTCCTTCATGAACACATTGCGCTATCCCGAAGAAAGTCGTTTCAGCATGAGGACCATCAAGTGGTATGATCTTACGACCCGCTACAGGAAGCAGCTCTTCGATCTGGACAAAAAGGACTACCTCATATTCAAGACAAAGGAGCATAAGAACCAGGTGACGCTTCAGCGGTCGATTGGGACGGGTCTTCAGTAATCGCCCGGACACTCCAACCCTCCAACCCTCTGACGTTGCACTCAAAGAAGGCACATTGATGCAAATCCGGAACGAGCAACAAAAACAAAGCCAATCACAAGAAGAGAATCAATTTGGAGGTTGCTGCACAGAGCCGTTATAAAAGACCTCGCATTTGCCGCCTTGAACAAAGCGTTTTGCCTTCCTGTAAAGATTGAAGATTGGGCCGGCAAGGGACTCGACCGCGTTCACCGCGCCGACCCGAGGACCGCCGAAGGGACCGCTAATGCTTTGTTTGAATTTTGCGCATCCCTTATCATCGAGAAGCGCGACTATTACATTATCATATCGTTTGCCGACAAGATCGAGCTTGCCTTTAAGGGCAACCCGATTATGGTGCGTCGCAAGGGCGCAGTCCGTAGCGTCCGCCACACCGTCCCTAATCTTCCAGTGGGAGATGAACTGTGTGATGGCGCCCCGACCTCCCCGGGTCTGGTTGTAAACGTCCCCATAACGGTACCCCTTGAGCGCAACGGTACTGAGAGGGCCAACGATGAAGAAAGCGCCGAGGTCGACGAGATTAAACTTTTGGCTCGTCTCATACGATGAGAGGACCTTGTCGAGGTCCATCGTATACATGACGAGATTATCACCCCGGAGAGAAAAAGTACCGTCCATGCTGCTCATCAGATTGCGATTCCCTTTTTCTTTCATAGTCAGGGAAGCAAAAAGATCACCCTTACCGCCGATAATCTTTTTTGTGCCGAAGGACTCCTCAAGTTTTTCGAAGTCCAGCTTCGATATCTTCAAATTGATTTTATACACAGCATCGACTTCCGACTTGTCTGCCGTGGCATCTCCCTCAGCCTTTGCGCCGAAGATATCCATGGCAAGGGGCATGAGGTAGATTACTCCCTTCTCTGCTTTTACAGGACTCTTGACGTTGTCGATCTTGAGGTCCCTTTTCCGTACCTCCTTGCAGTCGAAGCTTCCTGTGAACGAGGCGTTCTTTGTGACGTTTCCTGCAATCGAAGAGAGGTCCTTGATAGTTAGATTGAAATCCTTAAACTCCGTCTTTTCCCCCGTCTTCTTGTCTATGTAGACAAGTGCCCCTTTGGACAGCTTGAGATCATTCAAACTGAAGACTGCTCCCGGCTGCCCTTTAGTCGATTTCTTTTCAGTGCTTTCAAAATTATATTTCCCATCGGCGTCCTTCACGATGGTGACGGCAGGTTTGACAAGCTCGCAACTGGTGACTTTGAGTTGCTTCTTCAGCAGGGGCATTAACTCCGCCCCCAGCTTGAGGTTTTCGAGGGAAATGATTTCGCCTCCCTTGTTGGCGACGTGGATATCCTTAGCCGATAAGCCAAAGGGAAAGAAAGAGAGCCCCATCGTCCCATTGATCCTGACCTCCAGGCCGGTCGCCCCGGAGGCAGCAGCCTCGATGCGGGGCCTGTAGGAATTTATGTCGAAGGTGAGGGCGAAAACGACTACTGCAAGAACAAGGGCTGCGGCGCCGCCGCCAAGGACAAAAAGGACTTTTTTCTTCTTCGCATTCATTAGAGGAAAGGGTATCATACAATGGTGTACACGTCAAATGACTGGTAAGCTATCAGAAGATTACATTTGAAGTATAATTCCTTACGGTTTATTGTTTGCGTCGTTTGCGTCACTTCATGTCCTTTTGAAAATTGTCAGGTAAGAAAGTCCTGATTTGACACTACCTGAAAATCAAAGTAGTATTGAATTATGATTTTAGGCATCAATCCAAAGACGCTTGAATTGAGGATGCAAAGACCGGGCATCCAAAGAAGAAATAAGAATACCTGATATTGTGTCCCCATTTTTATGTGCCAACGGAGCATTGACGATGGGAAGAATGTCAAGGGTTAAAAAAGAGTGGAGACCCTAAGATGTTTGAAGATATTGTAGAGACAGTACGTGAACCCCTTATTGTACTGGATTCAGACTTGAGGATTCTTTCAGCAAACCGCAGCTTTTACAATTCATTCAAGGTAACGCCTGAGGAGACTATAGGTAATCTTATATATGACCTTGGAAACCGGCAGTGGGATATTCCCAAACTCCGGACGTTGCTTGAAGATATTCTTCCCAAAAACAACAAGTTCGATGACTATGAAGTTGAGCATATATTTTCAAACATAGGACACAAAATAATGCTTCTCAATGCCCGCCGTATCACTCACAAAGAAATAGGTTCTCAGACGATCCTCCTTGCTATTGAAGACATTACAAAATTCAGAAAGCTGGAAAGAGAGCGAAAGAATATCCTTTCCATGTTTGCACATGACATGAAAAACCCTGCGGTAACATCGGAAGGTTTTCTGTCGAGACTCATTTTAGGCAAGGCAGGGGCGCTGACGGAAGAGCAACAAAACTACCTTGAAATTATCCATAGTGAGCTTAAAAAATTATCACAATTAATATCAGATTTTCTGCAGTTTTCGAGATTTGAAGCAATAGAATATAAGCCTGTTCAAGCTCCATTTAACATAGAGGAGGAAATCCGGAAAAATATTGAAGCGGAAAAAGTGGAGGCTGAAAAGAAAGGA
>JBAZWR010000205.1:0-2900 GCA_041660325.1 Thermodesulfovibrionales bacterium
CGCAATATGAAATGCGGCAACGGAAAATGCGGCCGCTGCCAGATCCAGAACCTCTACTGCTGCCAGGACGGTCCGGTATTCAACTACGAAAAAATTAAAAACTTAAGCGAGGCTATTTGAGATGAAGAAACCGAAAGTAGCTTTTTTTGATTTTGCCTGCTGTGAAGGCTGCCAACTGCAGGTTGCCAATATGGGAGAAGCTGCCCTGGATGTGCTCGGCGCCATAGATGTCGTCGAATGGCGGGAAGTGATGTCGGAAAAATGGAATAAGAAACTCGACATCGCCATTGTAGAGGGCAGTATTACAGATCCTCATGCGGTTAAAAGGATCAGGAAGATCCGCGGCAGAGCAAAGATTGTTATAGCCTATGGTTCCTGCGCAACAATAGGCGGTGTAAACGGAATGAAAAATAATTTCGTCCTCGATGAGATAAGACAATATGTATACGGCAGCGGCGCACGGTTTTTCCCGACCGAACTTACCAAAGCAGTCCATCAGGTAGTGGAAATCGACTATTTTGTGCACGGCTGTCCTGTGTATATCCCTGAATTTGTAAACGTGCTCAAGGCGGTCTTGCAGGGCATCCCTTATTACGTGCCTGATTACCCGGTTTGCGTTGAATGCAAGCTGAATGAGAATGTCTGCATGTATGAAAAGAATGTAACCTGTCTGGGGCCTGTCACTAAAGCGGGGTGCAATTCATGGTGCATCAATAACGGCAATATCTGCTACGGATGCCGCGGCATGGTCACCAACCCGAACGAAAAAGGCGCACAGGATGTGATAGCGAAATATAATATCCCCGTGGAACTTATTTTAAACAAGATGAATATGTATAACAAATGCAGGGAGCCCGGATAATATGAACAAGAATGTAAAGATAAATGTCGAGTACCTCACGAGGGTTGAAGGACACGGCAACATTGTTGTCGATGTGAAAGACGGGAAGCTTGAAGCCTGCCGTCTGGACATCGTGGAGTCGCCCCGTTTCTTTGAGGGTATGCTCAGGGGCCGTTCGGTCTTTGAAGCCCAGCATATCACCAGCAGGATTTGCGGAATCTGCGCCTGCGGACACACCCTCGCATCGATCCAGGCAGCGGAAGACGCCCTTGGCATCACTCCGACAGCGCAGACAATAAAATTGAGGAAGCTACTCCTGGACTTTGAGATTCTCGACAGCCATCTCCTGCATATTTATTTTCTCGCGGCCCCGGACCTTCTCGGCGTCAAGAGCTTTGTTCCATTGATCGGCAGCCACAATGAAGTTGTACGCAGGGCTTTAAGGATGAAGAAAATCTGCAATGACGTCTGCGATATTCTCGTCGGACGCCATGTCCATCCCATTTCTGCAATTGTAGGGGGATTTACCAAACTTCCGAAATTCAAAGACCTTGACGTCATGCTCGAAATGTTAAAAGGGATGAGACCGGATATGGATGCAACAGTGGAGTTGGCCCTGACCCTGAAATTCCCTTCATTTGAAAGGGATTCCGAATACGTTGCCCTGGTAAGCGACGACAGCGAATATCCCCTGCTCATGGGAGATATCGGTTCTACCGACGGCGTAAGGATGAACAAAAGAGATTACAGGAGCATTGCCAATGAGTTTGTTGTGCCCCACTCTTCCGCCAAACATACAAAACTCGGCAGGGAATCTTATGCAGTGGGCGCCCTGGCAAGGTTTAATCTGAACGCTGAGAAGCTCCATCCAAAGGCCAAAGAGGTAGCCGCTGCCACAGGACTGAAGCCCAAGTGCATAAATCCTTACTTAAATACCGTTGCCCAGCTGATAGAATGCGTGCATTGTCTTGAACATGCTATTTCTCTCCTTGAAGACATGAAACACGCCCCATTGAATTATGATGAGGAAATTGTCGTAGGTCTGAACGAACAGCACGGAATTCCTGTAAGGGCAGGTAACGGGGTCGGGGCTGTCGAGGTCCCGAGGGGCACTCTATTCCACAATTATCAAACCGATGAAAACGGCTTAATCTTGAATGCCAATTGCGTAATCCCCACAAACCAGAATACCGGAAACATCGAATATGATATGATGAAACTAATCCCGGAGATACTTGGCAGGAGTGAAGAGGAGATAACCCTTGCCCTTGAAATGCTCGTCAGGTCCTATGACCCCTGCATCTCCTGTTCGACTCATCTAATGACAGTCTATAGACACGACAGCCCGATCTCGCGTTAGTTTAACCCGAAAAATGCAATTAAACTGTCATAGAAACTGCGGATGTCTAAAATAAGTTTATTTTTCGATACATTAGTGTACGTTTATAGATGCGTTGCCAAAATGTTTCTATGCAATTACCATAAATTATCTTTTTAAATAAACTCATCGAGTTAAATAAATTTATTTTGGACATCCGCAGTTTTTGGGTTAATGTTTTTTCAAATAAAATCTGATAAAATACTCTAACATCTTTTGAATACACCTTATATACAATGATTGATTTACATACACATAGCTTTTTCAGTGACGGTGAGCTTATCCCCTCCGAGTTAATCAGGAGGGCGGAAGCTATCGGCTATAAGGCCATCGCTATCACCGATCATGTGGACGCTTCAAATATAGATTTTATTGTCCCAAAAATCGTACAGGCAATCAGGAAAATGAGGGAGTACCTTTCTATCGAAGCCTTACCGGGCGCAGAGATAACCCATGCCCCGCCGCGGACCATTCCCGATCTTGTGAAAGAGGCGCGGCAGCTCGGCGCAAAAATCGTGGTTGTGCATGGCGAAACACTGGTTGAACCTGTTAGGCCGGGCACGAACAGGGCAGCCATAGAAGCCGGTGCAGACATACTGGCGCATCCGGGACTTATTTCAGAAGAAGACCTTCTTTTTGCAAAGGAAAAAGGGGTAACTCTTGAGATAACCTCGCGTAAAG
>JBAZWR010000206.1:0-2802 GCA_041660325.1 Thermodesulfovibrionales bacterium
GTAACAGGCAATATCTTTCTGCCGTTATTGTGAATAAGTTCAGCGACAATATTGTTAGACATCACCTCTTTGATCTGCTGAGAGAGGTTGACTCTCTTTACTTCTACGCCCTGTTTTTGTAATGCCAGCACCGCATCGTTCATCTTCACCAGCACGGGATCCAGCGTCGGCCCGCAGAGCCCTGAAGAACAACACATCGGCGGGTCATAGATTTCAATTTTCATATCAATATCTCCTCCCTGATTTTTTATAATGTTTCTGTTGTCTTTACCCGGCAATATTCAGTACGAAAATATTTCTTCCGGAAATATAGTGCCACATTCACCAGTCCGATCAGGACCGGCACTTCCACCAGCGGTCCTATGACCGCGGCAAAGGCTGCCCCCGAGTTTATGCCGAAGACCGCAACTGAAACCGCTATGGCAAGCTCGAAATTGTTGCTGGCTGCGGTAAATGAGAGCGTAGCTGTCTTTGGGTAATCCGCCCCGATCTTTCTTCCGAGATAGAACGAAACCAGGAACATCACAATGAAATATATGAGAAGCGGAATTGCAATGCGTACTACATCCAGCGGGAGCCTGACAATATAATTGCCTTTTAGCGAAAACATAACAAGAATTGTGAAGAGCAGGAAAATAAGCGTAATCGGGCTTATCTTCGGTATGAAGCTCTTCTCATACCACTGACGGCTCTTTACTTTAAGCAGGACAAAGCGGGTAATCATACCTGCAAGAAATGGTATGCCGAGATATATAAAAACGCTTTCAGCTATTTGTCCCATGGTAATATTTACAATCACACCCTTCAGTCCAAGCCATGATGGCAGCACGGTAATGAAGATGTAGGCATAAACGGAGAAAAAGAGCACCTGGAAGATTGAGTTAAAGGCGACAAGTCCGGCTGCGTATTCAGTATCACCACAGGCGAGATCATTCCATACAATCACCATTGCTATGCAACGCGCAAGACCTATCATTATCAGGCCGACCATATATTCCGGGTGTCCGGAAAGGAAGACGACGGCAAGCAGGAACATCAGTATCGGACCGATAATCCAGTTCTGAACAAGCGAGAGCAGAAGGATCTTCCTGTTTCTGAAGACTTCCCCCAGTTCCTCGTATTTCACTTTCGCCAGCGGCGGGTACATCATAAGAATAAGTCCTATGGCGATAGGAATATTGGTAGTCCCAACCTGAAACTGGTTGATGAACCCCTCGGTTCCAGGTATGAAATACCCAAGACCAACACCCATGGCCATTGCGGTGAATATCCAAAGGGTAAGAAATCGATCAAGGAAAGAGAGTTTTTTGCCTGTTTTTTCGGTCATGCTCAACCTCCGCAACATCTTTTATTGTCCGGGTGAGGTACGACATTGTCCCTGGGAGGCTTGCCCTGCAAAAAATCCTTAAGCCTTTTCCTGTCCGCAGCTACGGATTCCTTTGGTATCCTTTCGAGAACAGACAAAAGCAGAAACCTTCTGAAGAAATCAGAATCGTCAAGGCTGTAATGGGTCCACCTGCCTTGCTTCCTGTCTCTCAATAAGCCCGCCTCCTTTAAGGCGTTCAGATGAAACGAAACCCTGGGCTGAACCATATCGAGCGCAGTAACGATATCGCAGACGCAGAGTTCTCCGCTGTCAAGCAGCTTCAATATCCTGAGCCTTGTTTCTTCCGAAAGCGCTTTGAAAATATTCAAAAGGTCTTGCATAATCATACCTCCTCCGGAACTTTGTACCTTATTTCATATAAACATATCTTTATGCAATTGTCAAACTTTCTATGTAATAACCTGATTTTAAGCGTTCTTTATATTTTATTTATAGTTTTATGTTTATTTGTGGCAGATGAGTCAGGCATGAATTTACAAAGTCTTTTTCCACTTCAGGCGATTGATATATTTGAAGAAGCATGAGCGATGCAGGTAAAAAAAATCGGTTAAGCGGCCTCTTTTGCCCGAATAATCCATCCTAAGAACAGCAATTGGAAGAATTGGCTTGAGCGGCTTGGCCCTCTTTTCGCTGCGGTTCCTGGCGAAATGGAGCGTTAAGCAGCCGTGACTGACTGAACCCCGAGGGTGAGTTTCACGGCTGTCGCACAATTAGCTTAGAGCCGCAGAGAAGAAGACTTTAGAGCGAAAGACAGCTCTTTCAACTGCCGAATGCAGGTCAAATTCAGTCTTTGCCGAACACCCTCCTGTAAATATAATCTATACTTTTCAAATAGTGTTTGAGATCGAATATCGCATTGAGTTCTTTTTCAGTAAGGTATTTCTTTACATCCTTGTCTTTACCCAAAAGCAGCCTGAATGCCTTCCTTGTCTTCCAGCTTATCATCGCATTTCTCTGGACTATGGCGTATGCGTCCTCTCTGGTCATCCCCTTTTCAGTAAGCTGGAGCAGGACGTTCTGGGAGTTATGCAGGCCATAGCTGCGGCCCATGTTCTCGATCATCCTTTCAGGATAGACCTGAAGCCCTGAAAGGATGCCTGTCAGCCTGTGGAGCATGTAATCGACCAGTATGGTGCTGTCGGGGATTATCACGCGCTCCACAGATGAATGCGATATGTCCCTCTCATGCCAGAGTGCGACATTCTCGAGAGACGCCATCGCATTTGCCCTGACAACCCTTGCCAGTCCGGAAAGGTTTTCACAGCCCACAGGGTTTCGCTTGTGAGGCATCGCGGATGATCCCTTCTGGCCCTTTGCAAAAGGCTCTTCAGCCTCAAGCACCTCTGTCCTCTGCAGATGCCTTATCTCAACAGATATCTTTTCGACAGACGCCGCAATAATAGCGAGAGTCGACA
>JBAZWR010000207.1:0-2784 GCA_041660325.1 Thermodesulfovibrionales bacterium
GGCCCTCAGGAGTGTTGATTTGCCGCAGCCGGAAGGACCAATGATTGCGGTAATCCTGTTGATCTCGATGTTGAGCGCTATATTCTTCACCGCCAGGAAATCACCATAATAAATACTGAAATCTTTTATCTCGAAAATATTTTTATCTACCACGATCGTTTCTTTCTTTGCCTTGAACGTAAAATGATCCCAACAAGGTTCATGCTGAATACCAATAAAATTAATACAAGAGCGGTCCCATATTGTATGGGTCTTGTTTCCTCTATATGGGTGCCTGCCGTTGCAAGCACATAGATATGATAAGGCAAAGCCATGACAGGCTCAAATAATGACCCCGGCACTCCGGGGGTAAAGAATGCAGCAGCGGTAAACATAATGGGAGCCGTCTCTCCCGATACCTTTGCAGTTCCCAGAATTGCACCGGTCAGAATTCCCGGCATGGCAGTAGGCAGGACGATTTTTCTGATCGTCTGCCATTTGGTTGCGCCGCACGCAAGGGATGCCTCTCTGAAGCTGAACGGAACCGCCTTAAGCGCTTCTTCCGATGTCGAAATGATATAGGGTAGCACCATTATAGCAAGTGTCAGGGAACCTGCAAGCAGACTCATACCAAAGTTAAGCGCAACCACAAAGATACCGAGGCCAAAGAGCCCGAATACGACAGAGGGCACACCGGCAAGAGTATACATGGACATCATGACTGCCGTGAGCATAAACCCCGGTTTTGAATATTCGGCCAGGAAGATTGCGGTTGTTACCCCTATGGGGATAACAAAAATCATGCATAACATGGTCAGCAGGACTGTTCCCATAATAACGGGAAAGATCCCCCCCTGTGTCATCGCTTCCGCCGGGGGCTGTGTTATGAATTCCCAGCTTAAAACCTGCAGTCCGTAATAAGCGACAAAAAATAATATGACGAAAAGTGTTATTGCTCCCGTAAAACCGAAGGTCCTCATCAGGGACAGGAAAAAACCCTGCTTGAGATTAAACTTTTTCCTGCGGACAAGCCCGAAAGGTTTATGGATGCTTTCCGTGCCCGGCATTATACCTTTTCTCCTATTCTCACCGAACGGTATTTCTTCGATACGAAATTCGAGATGAAACTCAAGATAAAGGTGATGAAAAACAGGATGGCGCCGACGCCGAACAGCGCATGGTAATGGAGGCTGCGGTAAGGCGCTTCAGCCATCTCCGCCGCAATAGCCGCAGGCATCGGCCTGGCTGCATCAAAGATCCAGTGGGGAACAACGGCTGCACCCCCTGCAACCATCAGGACAATCATGGTCTCGCCGATGATCGTTCCGATGCCGAGGATTACGGCAACGCTTAACCCTGAAACGGAAGAAGGGATGACCACTTTCCTTATGGTCTCCCACTTGTCTGCGCCAAGCGAGTATGAAGCCTCCCGGTATGTACGCGGGACGGCAGTAAGCGCGTCCTCTGCGATACTCGCTATTACAGGTATTGCCCTCACCGTAAGCATTAAAGCTGCAGTGGTGATATTCAGTCCCGACGCTATGAATAATTTGTCATAACAAAATTCCGCCAGGGTGGTTGATATGAAAGGGATATGGGTACTTTGCAGCAGTTCCGGAAGCTTTTCCGAAAGCATCGGTGAAAGCCGGTTAGAGAGTATAGGCGCTATTATGACCATGCCGAAAAAGCCGAGGACGACAGAGGGAAAGCTCGCAAGCATTTCTATCATCGGCTTCAAAAACTCCTTGACTCTGTGGTTAGCAACCTCTGCTATGTAAACTGCCGTTCCAAGACCTAAAGGGATAGCCATAACAGCAGTGAGGATTGTAACGGCAAGCGTGCCCATAATAAGCGGCCACATACCGAAACTCGGAGGGTCATAGGTAGGGTACCAAGCCATTCCAAAGATGACCTTTGAAACCCCGGCTTTATAAAAAATATAAAACGCTTCTTTAAAGAGAAAAAACGCAATAAAAAGGAGGACAAGAACCGAGAGCAGTCCTACCGAACTTACTGCAATTTCAACAAACTTCTCTTTTGTCTGCCATTTCATAATTGTAATAAAAGGGTTAAGGGATTAGCACGGATTATTCTCAAATTATTCTGATTGAACCGAGGATAGAGTATTTGCGCTCATCCTCGGTCCCTGTTGTCAATTTTATGAATAGTCCGGGTTAGATGGTTCAAGGGGCCGGGTCAAGAAAAACCCGGGACCCTCGAACCCAATCCCGATCTTTATTTTATACTCACATACTTTACTTCATTAACGATCTTC
Source organism: Thermodesulfovibrionales bacterium (assembly GCA_041660325.1). Taxonomy (GTDB): domain Bacteria; phylum Nitrospirota; class Thermodesulfovibrionia; order Thermodesulfovibrionales; family SM23-35; genus DYFC01. The sequence continues at coordinate 2,255 of JBAZWR010000207.1, forward strand.
TGTCCTTCTTTAGAAAGCATGAAGTCAATGAATTTTGCTATAACGCCGGCAGGCTTTCCATTTGTGTACATAAACAGGGGTCTTGCAATAGGCCATGAGCCGTCACGCACGGTTTTTGCTGAAGCCGACTTGCCGTTTACCATGAGCCCCTTTACACTTTTATCAAGATATCCGATCCCTATATAGCCGATCGCAAATCTATTCTGTGAAACGGTCTGGACAGCCTGACCGTTTGAGGCAACGAGTAGCGCATCAGGTTTTACCTTGTCGCCCTTAAGGATCTTTTCCTCCCATACCTCATAGGTGCCCGAGCTTGTGTCTCTGGAAACCGCCGAGATAGGTCTGTTCGGACCGCCGAGATCTTTCCAGTTGGTGATCTTCCCGTTATAAATATCCCTGAGCTGTTCCGTGGTTATATCTTTGATCTTCATCGAAGGATGTACAACCGGAACAATCCCGTCAAGCGCAACCTTATGGCCGGTGAGCGTGACCCCTTTCCCCTTTGCAGAAGCTTCTTCTTTGTCTTTTGC
>JBAZWR010000208.1:0-2754 GCA_041660325.1 Thermodesulfovibrionales bacterium
ATTGTAAAGCCTGATATCCACACCCTCTTTTTCGGCAATCTGGTAGGCTTTCAATTCCGGCCTAACATTAAATCCGATGATAATAGCGCTGGAGGCGGTGGCCAGCATAACATCGGACTCGTTGATGCCTCCCACAGTTGAATGGATGACTTTGACCTTGACCTGGGCATGGGTAATATTTTCAAGCGCGTCTTTTATAGCCTCAACCGAACCCTGAACATCACCCTTTATGATAATGTTGAGTTCCTTGATCTCGCCTTCCTTAATCTTTGCGTAGATTTCATCAAGCGTAAGTTTTCCCGCTTTGGCAATCTCTGCAAGCCTCTGCTTTTGCTGCCTTGAAAGGGCTATCTGTCGTGCCCTCTTTTCATCATCAACTACGGTAAAGATATCGCCTGATGACGGGACTTCCGAAAAACCGATTACTTCAACGGGAGTTGAAGGGCCGGCTTTTGTGATCCTCTTTCCGGTATCGTCAATTAAAGCCCTGACTTTCCCGGAGTGGACGCCTGAGAGAAAGGCGTCGCCGATTTTCAGGGTGCCGGATTGTACCAGTACGGTTGCGACAGGGCCCCTTCCCTTATCAAGCTTTGCCTCGATTATCGTGCCTCTGGCATGTTTGTCGGGATTGGCTTTCAGCTCTGTAACCTCTGCCTGCAGCAGTATCATCTCAAGCAGATTCTCTATGCCGATACGTTTTTTAGCCGAGACTTCCACAAAAATATTCTGGCCGCCCCATTCTTCGGAAATGATGCCCTGCTCGGAAAGCTCGTTTCTCACTCTTGAAGAGTTCGCCTCGGGCTTGTCGATTTTATTGATCGCCACAACAATCGGCACATTGGCAGCCTTTGCGTGGTTAATGGCTTCAACCGTCTGCGGCATGACGCCGTCGTCCGCAGCCACTACGAGCACGACTATGTCGGTAACCTTGGCGCCTCTTGCTCTCATAGATGTAAATGCCTCATGGCCCGGCGTGTCGAGGAAGACGATATCCTTGCCTTTAAGATTCACTTTGTATGCGCCGATATGCTGGGTGATGCCCCCGGCTTCCGTTTCGGTAACTTTTGTCTCCCGTATCGCATCCAGCAGAGAAGTCTTTCCATGGTCTACATGTCCCATTATAGTGATAACGGGAGGGCGATGGAGCAAGGTGCCGGCGTCTTCAGGAGATTCGTCATCAAAGGTATCTTCTTCTATAGGCGCCAGCTCTATTTTTATGCCAAAGTTTTCCGCTATCAGTAGAGCTGCATCGGTGTCAACCGGCTGGTTTATGGTAGGCATATAACCGAGTTCCATGAATTTTTTTATTACATCCGACAGTTTTACGCTGATAAGTTCCGCGAATTCTTTGACGGTTGTGCCTTCCTGTATTTTCAAGGTTTTCTTCCTTGGAGCCACGGTCTGGGCTTGAGGTCTGCGCTCCTCGCCGACATAATGTCTGAACCTTCCCCCGCCCTTCTTGGCGGATTTTTGATCGTGCCATCTCTTGGGTTCAATCTTTCTGACTGTCTGAAAAGCCCTTTGCAGCCCCGGTTTTGTCTTGAATTTCTCAATTTTTTCCGTCTCTATTTCTTTCTTGAATCTGTCGGGTATTTTTATTTCCGCCTCTTCTTCAGGAGAGGCGACGGTTCTTTTTTCAGGGGTTACGGATTTTATCTGTCCGGGTATTTTTTCTTTTGGTTCCTCTAATATTTTTTCTTCAACAGCGGCTTCAGGCTGAATAGTCTCCTCGGGTATTTTTTCTAATGCCGCCGGGTGTTCTTTTACCGTCCCGCCCTTTTTTTTCAGCAGAACATCCTCAATTTTCCGGGCTATCTCGGGTTCAAGATTAGAGGAATGGGTTTTCCCCCCTATCCCGAGATTGGAAAGCTCTATCAGGATTATCTTATTTGCAACGCCTAATTTTTTTGCCAGTTCGTAAATTCTGATTTTCTGCATTTTAATATAATCCAATCTTATTATTTACTATGACGGGATAGGGAAGCTTAGTCTGTCATGCAACTAAAAATGTCAAGAATAATCCCGTAAAAATCCTTACTCTTGTAACATTGATTCTATCATGTTATCATAATAGACTATACGAATGCAATTACCGAGGAGGATATTAAAGAGAATGGCAACTTGTTCTGTTTGTGGAAAAAAGAGAGTGATCGGCAATAATGTCAGCCATGCGAACAACAAAACCAAAAGACTGGTATTGCCGAACCTGCAGAGAATACGTGTTGTTACCGGAAGCGGTATCAGGAAAGATTATGTTTGCACAAGATGTCTCCGTTCCGGCGCCGTGAAAAAAGCGGTTTAGTGAAAAGGTTAGATTCCCTCCTTGCGCCGGTTATCAAAAATTTAGACATCGAAGATGGCGTAAGGTTCGCCGGGATCAGAAAGAACTGGCAGCTTCTGTTTCAGAAACCGCTTACGTATCATGCGGCGCCGTCCGTGCTTTCAGAAGGGGAACTGGTGCTGAACGTTGATTCTCCTGCGTGGCTCCAGGAATTGAAATTCTTCACCGGAGATATCATCAAAAAGCTAAGCCCTTTTGGAGTCAGGACGATCAGATTAAGGCTCGGAAAGGTTTCATCAAACCCTAAAGAGAGCACGTCGGCTAAAAAGGGCGCTCGCAAGGCAGCGCCCGGACAATTCACTCCCGATGAAATAACGTATATTCAACAGGCCGTCTCCGGGATTTATGACGAGGTATTAAGAGGGACGGTCAGGGCGGCAATCGAAAAAGCGATTTCTTCGGGCGGAACAAAA
>JBAZWR010000209.1:0-2619 GCA_041660325.1 Thermodesulfovibrionales bacterium
ATGTTTTAGTTTTCTTATTGCCTTTACTTCTATCTGTCTGATGCGCTCACGGGTAACTTCGAACTCAAGTCCGACCTCCTCGAGAGTATGAGGGGCGTCAAACCCTATGCCGAATCTTTTCCGGATTATACTTTCTTCTTTTGCAGGCAAAGAGCACAAGATTTGATCGATCTTTTTTTTCATATCATCCCGGATCGCGGAATCAAGCGGAGACGGCATGGTCTTATCTTCAATAAAGTCCATCAGATGGCTGTCTTCTTCACCGACCGGAGTTTCAAGAGATATGGGTTCTTTTGATACCTTCAGAATCCTGTGGACCTTTTCAATAGGCAATTTCAGGCTCTCCGCAATCTCAAAGGGCGTCGGTTCCCTGCCCAGCTCCTGAACAAGCTCTCTCGCCGTCTTTGTTATTTTATTGATCGTTTCTACCATGTGCACCGGTATTCTTATTGTCCTGGACTGATCGGCAAGCGCCCTTGTAATTGCCTGTCTGATCCACCATGTCGCATAGGTGCTGAATTTATATCCCCGCTTGTACTCAAACTTGTCAACCGCCCTCATCAGTCCGCTGTTTCCTTCCTGTATGAGGTCTGAAAAACTCAATCCCCTTCCAAGATATCTCTTGGCTATGCTGATAACAAGCCTGAGGTTGGCTTCAATCATGGCTTTTCGGGCCTCGTTTACTTCCTTGTCACCGTGCAGAAGGTCCCTGAGCGCCTTTTTCATGTCGGAGGTTTTCATACCGAAGGAAATTTCCTTTTGTTCGATCTTCTTTTTATATAAGACGCATTCTTTTACTATGTCCGTTTTTGAAAGCGTAGTTTTTTTACTTATGGAAATAATCTTTTTCTGGAGATAATCCACTTCGATAATAGATTTTTTCAGCTCTTCCGAGAAGGCGTCGATAACGTCTTCCTTTAATTTCAACTCACGGACCTTTCCCAGTATCTGTCCCCGGTTCAGTTCAAGCTGTTTTATAATAAGGGTCTTGGGATCGGCAGAAGTTTTCCGTGCGGCAGGTTTACGTTTTGCCGTTTTTTGAGCATCCGGTCTGGTCTCATTTAAGTTCATGAGAAGAACCTTTCTTTTTTTATCCAGATTCTCTATTCCCCTGGTAATCTGATAAAATCTTTCTCTCTCAAGCCGTATTTCATCTTCCGTTGCTTCTTCATTATTCCGGATAACCTCATAGAGCGGCGCCTCTCCGTTCCTGAACATCTTGCCAAGGATTACCAGTTTTTTCAGGACAAAAGGAAGTCTGAATATGACGCTGTGGACTTTTTCCCTGCCTTCTTCTATTCTCTTTGCTATCTCGATCTCGCCTTCACGGGTTAGTAGCGGCACGCTGCTCATTTCCTTTAGATATATTCTTACCGGGTCTTTTTCCCCTTCCGTGAAATCGGTCGCCTTTTGTTCTTCTTCATCATTGATCAGTTCTTCATCGTCCGTCTCCGGATACTTGCCGCTTCTGCCGCCCTGATAATCATCTTGGTATTCCAAATAATTAAAATAATCAAAATAATGTTTCATGGATGTGCTCCTCCGATAAGTTTCCGCTTTTCTTTCAATAATAAATTGTGAAGCGCGGCGTCGTCAGGTTCCTTTGATAGTGCGGCAATCCTCTTATCTTCGAATTTTCTCTGGGCAATTCTATGAAGACAATCACTAATATTCCGGTCGACGTGTTCGGGATCGAAACCCGGATGCAACGATAGACCGGTAATCAGGACTTTTTCCGTATCATCAGCTTCTTTAAGCAACAGATCCATATTATGAAGATGACCTTTCATGGCGCTGATTTTATAAAATAGAGACCTGACAGCCTCATCCCTTAAGTCGTCGATGTTAAGGTGCGACAATATGTCATCGGCTTTTTCCGGAAAGGCTATCGCGGCGCTTAAGAGAAGCTGTTCTTCGCGGTTTGCCTTTTTCCCGGAGGGCGCGACGGTTTTTGCGGAACGTATGCCCGGTTTTGTCCTTATTTTCTCGATCTCGCTTCTCAGAAGGTTTTCATGAATCCCTGATCTGCCGGAAAGCTCGCTGAGAAGTTCGTCGGCAAGGATCAGATCTTTCAGTAAAGCGATTATACCGAGGGCTTCTCTGGCCGTATCAGTCCTGTCCGATTTCGATGTCTTAAGAAAAAACTCTATAGGCGTCATGGCTTCGGCAAGATTTTTCCGGAAAAGACTTGCTCCGTTTTTTCTCAAATAACTATCGGGATCATCGCCTTCGGGGAGCAGCATAACCTTTGCCCTGAAATCATTCTCGCAGATGACGGTCAAGGACCTCCTTGCCGCGGAGACTCCGGCATTATCGCCGTCAAAGACAATGACGACATTCCTGGTCAGCGCCTTCAGTTTCTGCATCTGTTTAGACGTCAGGGCCGTCCCAAGGGGAGCAACGGCGTTTCCGAAACCGTATTGGTGGCACAGAATTGCGTCAAGATATCCCTCTACAATAATGGCATATCCGGCTTTCCTTATTTCATCTTTGGCCATGGATATTGCGAAAAGGTTTTCACTTTTTTTGAATGCCTCTGTTTCAGGTGAATTAAGATATTTCGGAAGCGAGTTGTCCATTACCCTTCCGCCGAAAGCAACAGGATCATTTTTCAGATTG
>JBAZWR010000210.1:0-2571 GCA_041660325.1 Thermodesulfovibrionales bacterium
TTGCGTTGTTGAATCACTCAAAAGCGCGGACAGGAGATTTGATGATAAGGCTAAGTCCGGCAGGAATGATCAATTGGTATGTGATATAGCAGTTATTCATTCCTTAAAAGATAAGTACTCACCTACTGTTGGAAGTAATATTAGCGCGACACATGGTGCAAGTCTTTGGCACTTTCCTCAACAAACTAATGTGAAGATAACAAGATCTCATTCAGAGATAGAAAACGCGATACGGAAAAAATTGGAGTGCTCGAATCACTGATTGGAATCGAGCTGAACTAGTTGTCTTGCTCCAATGCCAACCGCTAGTTAACTCGCCTCGCGGGTTAACTACACGTTCTGCTCGTTTCTTTCTGAAATCAATATTATCAGTAAAATACTCTCGGTGTGTGTTAGGAGGTGTTAATCACATCCCAGTAACAGCGCATCAGGCGCTTAAGAGGAAACGGGAAACTTTCAGGCATGGTGTTTCATAAGGTGTGTCAATCAGGGCTTTGATCACAATCCAGTTGATAACTTTACAGGCTCAGGATTGAAGGAACCCTTTGTGTCAGGCGACCTGAAGCTTCTTTTCCATGAGCTTGAGGACATCCTTGAACATACTGGAGGCCTTGAACAATTCGACACCTATGAGATTCCCTGCCTGGTCGAGTTCCATATTAACACCAGGGGCAATCTCGACAACCTTTGCCTATTTGCCTTCCTTAGCGAGATAAAGGATATCCTCTTCGTCGTCGTAATAAACTTTGAAATCCTTCATTATAGTTTCCTCTACCTGCCTGATTTATGCCCCTGTTAAATCCTGCTTAACAACTCAAAATATTCTTCCCTGCTCATATTCACAGTCCGCATATTACTTTTGATTATCTCCACATCAATTTCGTCATATTCTGGAACAACGACAACGCGTTTTGCGCCTGGGCATGTAAGTATATGGTGCGATCCCTGTTTACGTTTATATTTGCAGCCGTGTGACTCAAAGATTTTGAGCTGGGTCCTCCAGTCAGTAGGAAAAATCCTGGGCATCAGGCAACCTGTAAAATCTGCCTTTCAAATCCTATGATTTCGTTTTCCGGTTCAACGGTATCGTCCCTGAGGATAAACCCGCATTCGGCAAGATAATCTTCAAGCGTGCCCATTTCTCTCATTTCAGCGAATTGGATATTAATAACCTCGATCAAATTGGCTTTAGCCTCTTCGCTAGTCAGTCCCTGAGCAACAAAATCCAGTTCCGGAACTTTTGCCACACGCCATTTTCCTTTTTGCCAAAGTTCGATAGTCGTCTTTAGTTTCATATATATCTCCTTCCTGTGACATTATACAATTTATCTTCTTGCTTAGCGTCAGTGATTTTAGTCAGGATCAGCTTTACCGTTATTTCTTTTGTCTTGATCATATCGCACCTCCGATCTGCATTTATTATATTCCTTCAACCTATTATTGACAACACGGAATTATTTCCTTTAGCAGCGTTGCTTGAGCCTCGTCGGAGCACACCTTGAAGCATAATCCCCGCATTAAGTATACTTCCATGATACTTAATAAAATCTTCTCTATGGAAATATCTGTGATAAAGACCAGCGACACTGAAGAAAAGCCTGCTCCGGTCAACTCTATCTGGAAAGCGGTCGGCAGCCAGACAAACCCGTCACGCTGGAACGGCGAACAATGGCCTGCTTTTGTGGACCACCTGAGTTCCCGTGGCGTTACTGTGCATCAGGGAAGGACAGACGCCTCTGTGTACGTTTCTGATGCAGGAGGACTTGCGCATGGTCTGCCGCATGGTGTAGTCAGGCCGTTTTCAGCAGAAGAAATCTCTGAGGTGCTTAAGGCAGCTCAAACATATGAGGTCCCGGTCACCACAAGGGGTGGAGGGCTTACCACTGAAGGTGAGTCAGTTGCCTTTGGAGGACTCCTCCTGGACATGAGCTCGATGAACAGGGTGATAGATATAGACCCGGTCAATATGACGGTGCGGACTGAGGCCGGCATTTACTGGCACCAGCTCGCAGAGACGCTGCGGAGGGACGGACTTGATTATCTCTCCGCCCCCCTCAACCTGACGTCATCTGTCGGCGGGACCCTTGGTGTCGGCGGGATCGATATCAATTCCCCCAGACTCGGTTGCAGCGCAGACCAGTGTCTGGCGCTCAAGGTGGTCACACCCACCGGCGAGATCTGCGAATGCTCTGAAACTGAGAACCCTGACCTTATGGAGCGCGTGCTCCTTGGCTATGGTCAATTCGGCGTGATCGTCGAGGCTACGATGAAGATAAGGCCTTTTACCCCTATCATAATGAAATACTTCTATTACTCATCTCTCAGGACAGCCATGGAGGACCTGCAATATATAGCTGATGAAGACGCGGCAGACTATTCAGGGATACTGACTATTATGGACAGGGCGATCAACCTGCTCGTTGCCTTTGATTCCGATGAACGTGAAAAGGAGTTTAACCTGAAGTGGAAGAGAAATCTTCGGGGGCACGGCGAGGCGAATTTCGGTGTGCGCATGGCCGGCTACTATCTCCTCCATCCATGGAAATACAGGGAAGCGGCCTATCTCATCGG
>JBAZWR010000211.1:0-2534 GCA_041660325.1 Thermodesulfovibrionales bacterium
TTTTACCGATTATGATGTATATCTTTCAACAAGGCCTGAAAAGTATGTCGGCGCTCTTGAGAACTGGGAGAGATCAACAAATGCGCTTAAAAGCGCGCTTGAAGCAAAAAATCTCGCCTATAAAATCGATCCCGGAGAAGGCGTTTTCTATGGGCCCAAAATAGACATAAAAGTGAAAGATTCTCTGGACAGGCCATGGCAGTGCAGCACTGTCCAGGTTGATTTCAACAACCCCGAGAGGTTTGACATTTCCTATAGGGGCAGCGACGGTAAAGAGCACAGGCCTATCATGATCCATCGCGCCCTGATGGGATCATTAGAAAGATTTTTCGGCGTCCTGATAGAGCACTATGCAGGCGCTTTCCCGGTATGGCTTTCGCCTGTTCAGGTGAAAATACTTACCATTGCGGAAAGACACGGTGATTATGCGAAAGAACTCTACAGAAAAATGAGAGCCGAAGGCATACGCACCGAAATAGACATTGATAATGAGAAGATAGGCTATAAAATCAGAAATGCTACTCTAATGAAAGTGCCTTATCTCGTTATAATAGGAGACAATGAAATATCGGATATGAAGTTGACCGTAAGAAAAAGGACGGGCGAAAATATAGGGCCGTTTAAAATAGATGAATTTATAGGGATATTAAAAGAAAAAATCAACAGCAAGAGCTTGGAAATATAGAAAATATGGGGTTACGAAGACCGGGAGGTGATAGCGTAACAAAAGATATCAGAGTCAATGAACAAATCAGAGTCAGGGAAGTCAGGCTGATAGATGCTGACGGCGGTCAGCTTGGGATTGTATCGACAAGCGAGGCTTTGAGGATTGCCGATGACCGCGAGCTTGATCTTGTCGAAGTGGCGCCGAGTGTGACTCCGCCGGTCTGCAAGATCCTTGATTTTGGGAAATACAGATACCAGTTGAGCAAGAAACAGACACAGAAAAAAACCATGGACGTCAAGGAAGTCAAGATACGTCCGCAGATAACCAATCACGACCTCGGTCTCAAGGTCAAGAACATCAGACGGTTTCTTGACGAGGGCAATAAGGCCAAGATTACCATGTTTTTCAGGGGACGTGAAATTATTCGGCCTGAACTTGGCATGAAGGTCTTTGAACGCATGAAGCAATTGCTGACCGGGAAATTCAATATCGAGCAATCGCCGAAGCTTGAAGGCAATCACATAACCATGGTTGTGGGGCCTAAGAGTTAGAATCTATCCGCTGCTTTTAAAATGCTTTAGCAATAACGGTTGAAAGAGAATATCCGCATGTATGCCAACTCCCCGATCTATTGAAATAATTTCCGACAATAACGGTTTTTGACATTCTTTTTGGGAAATTTGTTATAATATTCTTTCTGATTTTTCGATAATAAACAACTGATAACGAATAATCTTTTTTTCACAGGAGGATCAAATGCCCAAGATGAAAACACATAGAGGGGCCGCTAAGAGACTGAAAGTTACCGGAACAGGGAAAATAATGAAGCATAGCGGCAATAAGAGCCATCTCCTCACCGGCAAATCCGCCAAGAGGACGAGGAGACTGAGGACGGCTTCTTTAGTTAAACACACCGAACTCGATAGAATGAAAAAACTTCTGCCGTACTCATAAATATGTACTAAACAGAAGGCAATCGGCAAAGAGCAAATCGGAGTAAATACCGGCCGCTCAATGCTTAAAGCTTGATTAACAGGAGGAACAGATGCCAAGGGCAAAAGGTGGTTTTAAAACAAGAAAGAGAAGAAAAAAGGTATTAGAAAAGGCAAAGGGTTTTTACGGCGCGAAAAGCCGCCTTTTCCGGGTTGCTACAGAAGCCGTTGACAAGGCTATGCAATATGCGTACAGGGACCGCAGGGTGAAGAAGCGCGAATTCAGATCTCTCTGGATCGTCAGGATAAATGCCGCACTGCGCGCGCTGGGGCTTACCTACAGCCAGTTTATGGCTAAACTGAAGAAAGCTGATATTGCGTTGAACAGAAAAACGCTTGCCGATATGGCTTACAACGACCCCGCTGCTTTCAATCAGCTTGTAGAAAAAGTAAAAAGCTAAGCACACGTGGAGGACCTCCTTTCTCTAAAAAACATTTTTCTTGAGGAAGCGGATACGGTTGCTTCACTTTCCGCAATACAACAGCTTAGAGTAAAGTATCTCGGTAAAAAGGGTCTTGTGACATCGAAACTCAAGACCCTTTCAACGATCTCTCCCGACTTAAAACCGGCATACGGAAAAGCGGTCAACGAACTTAAATATTTTGTTGAAGAAGAAATAGCGGGACGGGAATCTCTTCTGAAAAAAGAAGAGCACAAAGAGCGCATCCTCTCGGAAGCTATTGATATAACGCTGCCCGGCAAACATATCCCCTTCGGCAGGGAACATCCCATTAGCAGAGTTCTTTCGGAGATAACGGCAACCTTTGTTTCGATGGGGTTCGAGATCGAGGAAGGCCCGGAAGTTGAACTCGATTACTATAATTTCGAAGCGCTTAATATGCCCAGGAACCATCCTGCAAGAGACATGCAGGAT
>JBAZWR010000212.1:0-2528 GCA_041660325.1 Thermodesulfovibrionales bacterium
GTTGCGGAGATATTAAAATATGTCAATGCACACGGTATTATAAAACTTATTGCAATGGGGCATAGCAGCAAGGGGAGGGGCGCGCAGGAATTTGTTGAAAGCACAACGAAAAATATTGTTGTACAGTCAAGGGTCCCTGTTTTTGTAACAAGCTCTGAAATCAATATCAGAAATATTCTCATCGCTGTTGATGACTCTGAGGTTTCCAGAAATGCTGCCGGGTTTGGGGGCCGTCTTGCAAAGTCATTAGGTGCTGACATTGGTATCATCTCTTTTGTGCCCGATGCTGAGGCGATGATCAGTGAATACAGGCTGATAGCCGAGGTGCCTAATATAGAAAGGCATATTGAAGCCTCTGAAAAGACCCTTAAAGAAATTATAGATCGGTCTGAAGAGGCCGCAATAAAAATCCTGAACTCCATGGACATCAGGGCATCGTCAATAGTCAGGAAAGGTTATGCTGATGCCATTATTTCAGAGGTAAAAAATTATGACCTGCTTATTATCGGAATTAAAGGCGAGGCGTTACAAAATAAACCCGGCAGAATAGCCGGCAAAATTCTTAATACTCATGAAATAAACACTGTCTTTGTGCAATGAATTCTTGCATGCAGGATAATTATATCTGAATCCTCCGGTCCTCATGACCGCTCCTCCAAGTCCGTGATTTATAACCTTTAGCATTCCAATTCGCTACTCAGCCTTCTGACTCCATGCAGTTATTTTCCTGCATGGCGGTTATTCAGTTAAGCAGTTAACTCCCTGATTAATCAGCATTATTCGTGTTGGCATGGATATTGGATTATCCTGATGAAAGGATGAGATCAGTTTATCAGGAGATGAAGGCATAAATGAATCCAAATGAAATTGACAGGACAATACCACAAAAACTCTACTGTCAGCTGCATGAGATATTAAAGAACCAGATCGGCAAAGGCGGCTGGGCTGTCGGGGCGCAAATACCTACTGAAGAGCAGTTAAGCAGCCAGTACAACGTCAGCAAGGCAACAGTAAGACTGGCGCTCGCAGAGCTTGTTTCAATGGGGTATCTGAAAAAGATGCAGGGCAAGGGCACATTCGTCAGGAGAAAAAAACCCGAAAACAGGATTTCGGTGTTAATGAATCTCGATGACGCCGATGTATATTACGACACCTCAAATATAATTCGAATCATTGAAAACAAAACCTTTAAGCCCCTGCAAGAGATCGGGGACTGCCTTTATCTTTCAGATGATGATCATTGTCTTTTTATTTCAAGGCTGATAATAACAAACGGCAGCCCTCTCCTGCTGCAAAAATTATATGTGCCATACGGTCTTCTGCCCGGTATTGTTGCGGCTGAAGAGATTACATCCATATCCCCTTACCATTTTCTCGAAGGCAGATGCGGCATAAAAATCAAGAGAATGACGGAAACAACCGATTTAACTCATCTGAGTAAAGAAGAGGCTGATCTTCTCGAACTGACATACGGGGCAACTGTCTTAAGGATTAAACAAATATGTTATGCAAACGGTGATGCGCCCGTAAGTTTTTCCGAATCTCTTTACAGGACCGATTCATGTGCAAGGACAGTAGAGTTTGAACGTCTGAGGATATAAAAAGGAGGTGAGAGCTTATGGAAGGTATTAATCAGTGGCTTGTGGAATTGAACAAGAACAGTCATTTATGGTTTGGAGTGGTCACCGTTATAACCATGTCAGGTTTGGGAGTTATAATTGCGGCCACAATAGAAGTTTTATTCAAGATCCTGGGAGTTAAAGGCGAGAGGATCGAGAGTCATCATTAAGATATTTCAAAGGAGGACTAATGGCAGTTCTTGTATCAAAACTTCTTCCAATCATGTTTACTGTCGTTATGCTTGCTGTAATTATGCTGCTTACGATGGGAGTTGGTTGGGCATCAGGGAAAGTTATCAGAAAAATATTAGGCATAGGAGGCAAATAAGAAATGGACATACCACTTTTAGGAATGATATATCTGCCGATCTCAGGCGTTGAGATAATGGCATGGAAGCTTATACTTCTCGGTTTCTGCGTTGGAGTTATAGGCGGCTTCTTCGGTTTCGGCGGCGCCTTCATGGTAACGCCTGCACTTAATGTATTTGGGTTCCCTATGGCATATGCAATAGGCACAGACATGGCGCATATCGCGGGAAAATCAATAGTAGCAACAGCAAAGCACCGAAAATACGGCAATGTGGACATGCGGCTGGGTCTATTGATGATAGTTGGTACCGCAGTAGGGATAGAGTTCGGCGCCAACTTTATCATGTGGCTGGAAAAGGTAGGACGGGTAGATGTTACGGTGAGATATACATATATGGTCCTGCTTTTTGGCCTGAGCGGTTATATGCTTTATGAGTATTTTAAGCTTACAAAAGGTACCTCAACAGACAAGTCAAAACCCGTATCAGACGCAGGTACGTCCGGTCTTGCATTAAAGCTGCAGAGCTACAATATACCGCCGATGATACACCTTAAGGCCTCGGGGTTTCATATTTCCGTATGGGTCATCCTCACTGGTTC